>JANYKL010000141.1 GCA_025361625.1 Acidobacteriaceae bacterium | reverse complement strand
CATGTGAGACAAAATCAGGGTGACGTTATGCAGTTGCGAAGAGGCTGTAATGAGAGCGTGAATATCAGCGGGCCTGGCGTTAACCTGGCAGCAAGGATGGGTTTTCGCCATCCCCATATCTTCGCACTGTCCCGCCATCTTCTTACAGCAGTCTTGCTCGGCTGCGGTCATCGCTACATTGGATACAGCACATGCCATCACCGGCAATGCTGCAAACAATATTGCCAAAGCGAGAACGCCGACTCTATGCATAAGTGTCAGATTGATTGTACCTACAACATGGACGAAACAGGAAGACCGGAACTTTGGGTTATGCCCTGGGGGGCCACCTGTATTTTCAAGTCACATCGCTCAACCCCTCATTTGACGCGGGTCAAACGCATGTCATCATGCCGAAACCAGCATGAATACTGACGATTTCGAATCGCAGGAGTCAGGGGTGTGTACATGTTCACATCACGCACACACTATCCCCGCATTCGTTTGACCCTCTTTTTTTTGCACCTGTAAGATCGATTTTCAAGAGCTCGAACCTCGTTTCTAGGCGAAAATCTCATTTACCTTGTCCCGAACATGCTGGCTATGTGAAGGCTTCAGATACCGCATCGTGCTCTCCATATCGGAGTGGCCAAGCCATTGCTGCACTGTACGTTTTTTTGAAAAAGCATGCCCGCAGAAGCGCGAGGATCACCGTTGAGCCACCCCCGGTCGACGGTCTCTGTGACGGTGGGCCAGGTCTACCCAATGACAACTAAGGGGCATTGATCGTCGGCTGCAAAGTTGTTGCAAAGATATAAAATCTTATCTCTTTGATTCTGAAACTTTGCGGCAGTTGCTTCGGGGGAAACACCACTAAGTGCCTAACAGCAAGGGAGTTAGCTTATTTTTGCGTCGAAGATTATTCACCGGCTAGATCAACTTTGTCCATAGCGACGTTTCCCACAAAGTAACATCGCGGTAGCCAAAATCGGGCCGTGATGGGCCAGACATTCTTTTGCTAGTTGGTTCTATCGTGGTGGACCGTGGCCACGTCCTGTTCATATTCAATTAGGAAAGGTATGGTCGTTTCAACTCGTTTAGTGGCCGTAAGCTGAAACTTAAGGATTCCGTTATCGACGTCAACGCGTGATGCTTTTACTTTGTCAAAAGGCTTGGTCCCGTCGGGAGCATAGAGAGTGATCGTTATCATAAAAATCCTCCAACCACAATTATGGCATCACACCTGTGGGACCGGAGTCATTAATAGGAAGATTGCCGCGTGATCTGGATTGGCATACAGCTGTTCTTCGGGTTTGCGCTTAATTCGCTGATTCTTTAGAGGTTTCTGGCTGCTCGGGCTCACATTCACCATCGTTCGCCGCGCACCGCGTTTGTTGTGGGACAACTTGATCACGCTCGGAGTCGCAGCACTGCTTCCAGAAGTTCCGATCGACGGCAGTGTGTGCGGTCAGACACGGCCAAAAAAACAGAGCAGAGCCGAACTTAAAAAATGGTTTTAGTCCCCGCCGTCGCCAGGCCTCGCCGCTTGATGTAAGCAAATCGGTTATAAACCCATTGCCGAGGATAAGGAGGAGGATAAGGTACTTGGGGGGTCCTCAAAAATGACAAACCCTTCGTTGGCTCGTTTTGACATGGGCTCTTTCATCGAAGTCTTCCCGAGATCACCAACCGTACCTTCCCATCTGCACCTACGAGACAATGAACCTGGGAGCTGTCCAACAAAGTCGCGTCATTCCAGCCTTGGTCTAAGCCGAGTATGTGCCGTCCCGGCTAACAGCTCTGTGCCATTATCGCAATTGGGCCACAAGTATCCCTATTGATTGCCGACTCTTGTAAATCGATACTGCTATTTATAGCCTGCATTTTTACAAGCCTCAGTGCGGCGCCACCTGCGTCGTCGTGCTCGACAAACTGGGCAAGGGCGTCCTCGTCGCCGACTTATAGATTCGGCTCTCAATCGCCAGAAAGTGCTTTCGAAGCTCGACATTCCCTGGCTAGCCGTGTCAGAGCGGCCAAGGATGCTGCAACCGGGCGACTTCTGGCGAATCGAGATTCGGCAGCGCGATCTTACAAGACTGTCTTTAAATCACGCCTTACAGAGCCCAGCCGTACGAAGACGCGAAATGGGGTCAGATATTGCCTGCCGATTAAAGCTCGAAACCCAAAAGTGCTTTCGTGATCTACTTCTTCCGCGAGTTTCGCGCCTTTTCGAGTTCGAGAGGAGGAAGTTTAGCCGAACAGGATCTCCCCTATTCAATTCAAGATCGTACCGTTCTCGCCCGATTACCGTGCCTCCGGATTCCAACTTACATAGTTCATAGAGGCGACGTCTGACCCCATGACCAGACATATTCTTATCGCGGACGACAGTTCTTTCTTGCGGGAACATTTGCGTGACTTAATCGAGCGGCATCCCGGTTGGGAAGTCATCGAGGCTGGGGATGGTGTAGAAGCGGTTCGCAAATCGCAACAATCGGCCCCCGACGCCGTTGTCTTGGACCTTAGAATGCCCCAGATGGACGGGCTAGCGGCCGGGCACAGATTAATGCAACTGATGCCCGAACTGCCGGTGGCGTTGTTCAGTGCAGAGACGAGTTCTCAACTTCAGAGAGCGGCTCAAGCAAATGGCATTCGAGCGGTATTTTCAAAAACTCAGTGGCCTCAACTTTTTCGCTGGCTGGAAGTGGTGCTCGGTAGCCTGCCACCTACACATGTGCGAGGTAGACTACCTCACGCTGCTTGATCCTGAGCACCCGACGTACCCCTGTCGATATTTTCTTAATCGATGCCTACCACGGTCCGAACTCTTCTTGAACGACAATTTGAACGCCAGCTACTCCTCGAACCAGCCAACGCAATAACCATCACCGTACACGTTGACGGGGATTCTGTGTCCGAGTTGTGAACCGCAATCTGACAGTAGTGGAAAAGTCGTTGCCGTCGTATCTTGCTTCCAGCGCCCGTGCACGAACCGCGAACACCATCAACAATATTGCCGCCAGAAAGTATTTCATAATGTTCCCGCCGCCTGTAATGGCCGCGTAGATTTCAGTCTGCTGGCGTCGGCTTTGATTTTGAGAGGGCTGAATCCTTCAACCAGCGGAGGCAGGAAAGCGCGGGGTAATTCTGACCGCCAGCGTACCGAGGTTTCCGCCACGAAAGAGTAGGCTATTTGCGTTATGACGCACGCCAACGAACCACCCAAACCAATTGGCGAGATAATCGATCACATTGAACGGATTCGCGAGGAACTGTTCAGCCTTCAGGGGTCGCTGGAGAAAATAGAAGCCATTGATCGTGCCCTGTCAGAGTCGAACGATAAAAATTAAAAGCAGCCCCTACCGGAAGTCCAGTTAATGACTAGGGGCGCATTTTATTTTTGAGAGATCCGTAGGGCGAAATGCCGAACGACTAGTTCATGTAAGTATCTTTCCCCTGGTCAGATCCCCGACAGGAAGGCTTCGAGGGTAAGATGCATCCCATCCGAAGACACTGGACTCGGATAGTACCCATCCGAATATAGGAACAGTTCGTCGAGATTCACATCAATTCATCTGATCCACTCGAACGCACTTCTCCGTGTCGTAGACGTACATAAGTCCATCAATCTCATCAACGACATAGGTTCCAGCGAAAAAGGACAAAAGAAACCACCCTTGACATCGAGCAAATGTCGCACGATAACGGTTGAAGAAGCTGTGCTGTTAGAGTCAACTGAGGCACTTGCCGTTTTGCTACCTCTGTTGTCCGCCCGTCAACGAGACGTCTTGAGATTGACATATGTCTCAGGACTTAGCCATTCGAAAATAAGTTCGAAAATTGGAGCCGCTGGGGACAGTAAAATCCAGAATTAGGGCGGCGCTGCAGATGCTGCGGAAGAAAATGGTTCGACCGCGAGATGTCACCCGCCATCCTAGTTAACTAGGAACGGGCAGCGAAGACCGGAGAATTGCACTCTACATTAGTCTCTTGATCGTAGCAACTAAGTCTCTGCCGAGAAGGCTCTTATCGAGGCAGGCGTTTGCGCCTGCCGCAATCGCGCTGGGTAGCATCCGAATCGGATCGTGCTGGCTGATCACCAAGATCTTTGCCTTCGGCACTTCCAACCGAATACTTCGCGCCACATCCAACCCGCTCATGCCCGGCATGCTGATATCTAGGAGAATGAGATCCGGCAAACACTCACGAGCTTTTTGGAGCGCTTGCACACCGTCCTTCGCTTCTCCGCAGACCGTCCAGGTCATTTCGGCAGACAAGAGCCCTATGATTCCCCGGCGAACCGTGTCGTTGTCGTCCGCAATGAGAATGCGCATCAATTAGGGTGGAGTCTGCGCATTTTTTTACTCGACCGTAGCGGATGACTCTAAGCAAGACGCTAATCCAACCCCGGGAGGCATGGGAAATGTAACGGAGATAGTTGCACCGATACCCTTCGATTCAATCTCCAATTCGCCTTTAAATTGGCGGACGCGTTCTCGCATCCCGGTGATACCTACGCCGGTACGCTGTGCCTTTATTGCAGCGAGTTTGTCAGGCGAGATTCCCTTTCCCTGATCCTGCACCTCCAGCAAAACAGTATGAATACTACGGGAAAGGCGAATCTTTGCCGTTTTGCTGAAAGAATGACGATGAATGTTCGTCAAGGACTCCTGCACAATGCGAAAGATCGCAAGTTCCAGATCAGCGGGAAGCCTGCCGAACTCGGCCGAGATATCGAGCTCGATCTCCAGTCCGCCGCGCTCCCTCAAACCTTCCATGTACCACTGAATCGCCTGCGACAGACCGTTTTCGTCCAGCATGGGAGGATGCAATAGGTAAGACGTGGTGCGGATCTCTTTGTTGAGCTCCTGAACCAGGTTCTGGGCGTTCCCGAGAGCCTTGACAACTGACGGATTCTCTCTGGCTTGTTGGTTTATGCTGGCGAGACTCATACCAAGGGCCGCTATCAGTTGACCGGCGCTGTCATGCAACTCCCGCGCAATATGTCGTCGTTCGTCATCTTGGGTTTTCAGTAAACGATTCGACAGTTCCCTAAGCTGTTCGGACTGCCGCAGGATTTCACCATTTTGCTGCTCGAGCTCGTGAGTCCGGGCGCTTACTTGGAGTTCAAGGCCATCGGACAGCGAACGCAATTCTCTCTTTGCGAGTTCCAGGTGCGTGACTTCGACGGCATGGATCTGAATTTCTTCAACGTTGCCCTTAAAGTTCCGCACGGGTTGGTAAACGAAGTTGAAATACGCCTCTTCAGGTTGGCCGGTTGCAACTCTATTGAGGAATGCTTTCGCTACGGTGCCGACGTAAGGAACACCAGACTCGTATACTGTGTCAAGAAGCTCAAAAAATCCTTGCCCCTCTATTTCAGGCAAGCTCTCACGGACTGTCTTCCCAATAAAGTCCTCCGCTCGAAGGCGGCCGGTCACTCGCAGGTATTCGGCATTTATAAAAGTCCAGCGATGCTCTGGACCAGAAAGCAGTCCTATTGCCGCAGGAGCCTGCATGAACAGCTCGCGGATTCGGTTGCGTTCAAACTCGGCCTCGGCTCGAAGCTTGCGTTCCCGTTCTTCCGCTTCGCGACGAACTTTTTCCATTGCGAGATGGGACCGAACGCGAGCCATGAGTTCGCGGGCGGAAAAAGGCTTCGGCAGGTAGTCATCCGCTCCGGCATCCAGTCCCTCGACGCGCGACTCTTCTCCCGCACGTGCGGAGAGAAGAATAACTGGAATACTTTTTAAATTACGATCCGCTCGCACTGCTCGCAGCAGTCCGAAGCCGTCTAACCGTGGCATCATGATATCTGCAACGATTAAATCGGGGCGGAAGTCCCGCGCACTTTTCAAAGCGGATTCACCATCTGCAACGGCCACCACTTCGTAGTGTGCACGCAGGAGTCGCTGGACGTACTCGCGCATATCTGCATTGTCATCAGCAAGCAGAATACGTGAAGGTTGTTCGACCTCCCCGGTCAACCGACTGGGGGCTTCCGAGGATGGAAACGCAGGCATAACCTGAACTACATCGGGGACGTTGTTATGCTCAGGCAGCCACCGTAGAGCTTCCTGCACGTAGATTTCGCCGCCTAGTTCCGTTGAGGAAACGGTACGTCCGACGCCAATGCGATCGACTGGTAAGTGGTCTTTGCCGAGAGGAAGAGTAACGATGAATGCGCTGCCCAGGTCTAGTGTGCTTTCAACGCGCACGCTACCACCGTGAAGCTTGATCAGTTCCTGCACAAGTGCGAGCCCAATCCCACTGCCTTCGTAGGAACGTCCGCGCGCACCCTTGACACTGCGGAAACGCTCAAACAATCGGGGAATCTCATCAGCCTGTATACCGGTGCCGGTATCGCGGACGGTCATCTCAACGTTAGAACCGTTCAGGCGTAGCGAAACCTCGATCTCTCCCTCAAAAGTGAACTTGAAAGCGTTTGAGAGAAGATTAAAAATAATTTTTTCCCACATTTCGCGGTCGACGTAAACCATTTCCTGAAGAGGGGGACAGTCGATGACAAGCCGCATGCTGGCGCGTTCGATCGCCGAGCGAAATACACTGGCAAGTTCTGCCGTCACACGCGCCAGGTCGGTGGGTTCATACGAAGCCTCAAAACGGCCAGCTTCTATCCGTGAGAAATCGAGCAGCGTGTTGACCAATTTGAGGAGTCGCAGGGAGTTGCGACGCGCCATCTCCAGACGCTCGCGGTCGGTGGTGGATAATCCCTCCGAATCCGCTATCGTATCTTCGAGAGGTCCGATCATCAGCGCTAGGGGAGTTCGAAACTCGTGGGTGATATTGGCGAAGAACCTCGTTTTTAACTCATTCAGCTTCGCCAGTTCCTCCCGTTGGCGCGCAATCTCGCGCTCATGCGCCTTCATCTCGGTGATGTCGCGTCCCTCGGCTGTAATAAATATTACTTTGCCTTGGGCATCCTTGACCGGCATGAGTGAGGCATCAATGATAATCGTCTCTTTGCCCCCGGCGCGTCCGTAAATTTCCGCCTCCCAACGAACGAATTCGCCTTGTGAGGCGCGCCTTATCGACTCTCGGAGAGTCGCATTGACTTCATCGGAAACCTGCCACCAGAAGGTTGTCCAAAACGGTTTTCCCTCAACATCTCCAAGTTTCACCCCTACCGCGTCGAGCGCCACGTGATTGATTTCCAGCACCACGCCCTTGGCATCCAAAAGTCCGACGAACTGAACCATGGAATCCAGAGTTACTCGCGCAAGCTCTTGCCGATACCGTTCACGATCGCTCGCCTCTAACTCGCCGCCATAGACGTCCGTGAGGTTCACTGACGAGGGCGGATTAGACGTCGTCTCAATCCGCTCAGTGAATGGAGCTCCCTTATCGCTCGCGACGATTTCTATCGCTTTTATGAGGTCCTGCGAGATCTTCGCCTTGTCTACGAAGCCTTTTGCGCCGACGTCGCGTGCGGCTTTCTGCATCAGACCGGCATCGATTTGGCTGACGATGATAACAGCGGACTGCGGAAGTTCTCGCATAATGATTCGGGTCGCTGCGAAGCCGTCCATCCGCGGCATCGAGATATCCATGAGGACCACGTCGGGGCGCAGTCGTTTCGCTTCTGCAAGGGCTTCAACGCCGTCGTTTGCCTCGCCACAGACGAACCAATCGGTTTGCAACGCCAATAAAGCGCAAATCCCCTGCCGAGCTGCTTTGTGATCGTCGACTACAAGAATGCGGAGCGGGCCCATAACGTCACGAACAAACAATGTGTGATACATGGAGTGCGAATGCGAAAACTTGGGATAATCTGCCCGAACATGGCATTGTCCCCCTGTGAACTTGTACAGCATTTCGTACGTTTCTGAACTATAAACCGAGCGCACCCGCTCAAATCTACGTAAGCGAGAGGGACGCTACCGCTCAACCCGGCACATGGCAATGTGCCTGCCTAGCTTTTCGTTAAATTCAGCTATCTATTCCCCCCGAAAGCCCCGTGCAGATCGCGCGCTCGGACAGGACCCTTAGCTGTTCAGGGGAGTGGGGATCCTAACAGGGACCGGAGACCTTTAATGTTCGAATCATACGGTTATGATGCCCATGAGCGTTGGCGAGGGTGTCTGGAACTAGGGGTAGGTAATGGCCTAGCGCTTTTTTAAAAGTTTGATCGGGTTCAGGCCCTTTTTGAAAAGCATCGTGAAGTTTAAACACGCCTCGTGGATAGGTTTGCCGCTAGAAACCAATTTATTGTTTTCCGTTGTCACGGTTCGGTGGCAGATGCAACAGATAGAAGTCATAACTCGGAATTTATAACATGCCGAACCAAAGCCGTCTGTTCGCAATCGATCTTTATCAGTGCTCGATCGTTAGGTTTGGTGATTTCGGCTTCATATGCGAAAACCATTGGGGCGAAGGTGCGCTTGCCGCAAGAAAATCTGGCGGGAGGTAATCGATACGGCATTAATCCCACTTTACAAAAGCAACCGGAGAACTTTGGTGGCCTTCTTGTATTGTATTGTTAACCATTAAGGTTGGGCTGGGGATAGTCGGCCGCAATACGCTCTGCGCCGGTCATTGGTCGGCGTCTCAACGTAGATTAACAACTCCGGGTTTACTTCCTAACCATTCCAACGCCAGTCTCGTCGTTATCTACCTCTCTCCACGTGCCTGCAATTGCACTTTACTTACTCCAATGTGCAAAAATGTTTCCTCGGTGTACATTGCTTAAACAAAAACATGTAAGCGTGTCATCCAAATGCCGCATTGACTCGTAGTGTTTGTAGCTTAACGAGAACGATGAAGAAATGCGGGGTCGGTAGAAACGGAGAGGTCGGACTCGGAACTTTACGTCCAGCCGCGATCGCAAGTCTGTGTGCAGTTCCTAGTGAGCAAATCAAGTCCAGATTAACCTGGAAAATGGAGACCGGTATGAAAAGCGAAATGATCGAAGGCGTCGTGTCAAACAAAACTGATCGTCGAAAGTTTCTGCAACGCGTAGGCATGGCTGGAGCGGGCGTTGCCGCCGCGACAGTGATTGGTGGAAGCCCGACGACCGCAGAAGCTGCTACCACTGCTGGAATCACCGACGTCGACATCCTCAACTTTGCTCTTAACCTTGAATACCTCGAAGCTGAATTCTATTCCGTGGCTACCTACGGTTCGACCCTGGTTCAGTTGGGAGTTATCAGCGCTTCCGATGAAACCGGAGCGACGACCGGCGGAAATATGGTCCCGAATTTCGGCAGCTCGCCACTTGCGTTCCTTGCTTCCGCTCTGCGGGACGATGAGATCAAACACGTAAAATTCTTACGCGCAGCTCTTGGTTCGGCTGCGGTCAAAAAGCCAGCGATCAATCTTGACGCCCTCGGGTACGGGTACTCGGACGTCGATAGCTTCTTAAAGCTGTCGCGGCAGTTTGAAGATGTAGGCGTAAGCGCGTATCTCGGTGCGACTCCACTCATTATGAGCAAGACCTACTTGAAAGCGGCTGCCGCGATCATGGATACCGAAGCGCAACACTCCGGTTCGATTCGTCTGAGCTGCATTCTGAACCATGTCATCAGCCCGGCGGTGGATTCGAAGGATGTGCCTCCAACGGCGCAAACCCCGTACGACGTAGATAGTCACGCTCTGAGCATCCCCCGTACTCCGTCGCAGGTACTAAGGATCGTCTACGCGGGTGGAACCTGCTCTGGCGGTTTCTATCCGAACGGGATGAACGGGAAAATTAAGTGCGCGTAACAATTCGGGCGCAGCGGTCTGAACTTTGAATGGCGACAAACTAAGAGCTGGTGCGATGCCTAATCCACCAGCTCATTTTTAAAACACAGAATTCGGAGAGTCAAATGTTTGAAGGATTGTTTTAACCGATGCACTTGCTAATCATTGCCGGTATTGCCTTGTTGGTTTTTGGTCCCAAGAAGCTGCCAGAACTAGGCAAAGGGCTTGGAGATGGTATACGCGGCTTTAAGAGCGCAATGTCAGCGGATAACAAGCCGGTAGTCGAGAAGAATCCAGAGGAGATAAGCAAAGTCGCATAACATCAATGATAATCTTCCTGAATGATAATCTCCTGCTGGCCTGGGCTGGCTAAAACGTCGCGTTGTCTTTAGGAAGATCCGTGGCAAAGCGTGGCCAGCAACGCCGGCGAGTGCATCCCATCGGAATATCTGCTCATCCTCTGAATAGCGGGCTGAATTCTGCTGTACCAGCTTCACATACTTCGACTATCGCGCGAACGAGAGCGTCGAGTAATTCCTGCTCTTTCCGGACACGGGTCAGCTTGTGCGCAGCTTAACTATCGTGAGATTCCTTTCGAGTAGGACGAACGAAGAGATCACACTGCTGAGCTTCGCCAAACCGACTGCATAGGTCTTATCGTTGCGGAGCCGTTCCAAAAAATCACTTCGCGCCGTTGGCCGAAGATCAACTGGGTTCGCTAAAGCAAGTGCCGCGATGGTGCTAGAATATGCTTCAACCTCAGCCCGACATGTAGCGCAAGCGGACAAATGTTCTTCGTAGACTTCCCTTTCCGCCTCAGACAGATTCCCTAAGCAATACATAGCTGCTTGTTCCGCGGTTTGGTCCGTTGAATGGGCTAGCTTTTTCATGGTATTCACTCTTTGTTTTGTATCATTGCAAATAGAATTTAGTCCCCAGTTTCGGTATACCGCGAGCGAGAGTTCCCCCTAAATCCGTAAAGCAGTGCGATGCGAAATCATATATTCAACCAAATGCTATGACCTTGTGAACCCAAAAAGGCGATTCATCCTTAACCAGTCCTTGATTGTCGAACAAGACGGTCATCTTTTGCCTGCCTCGCCGGTGTCCAAGCCTCGCAGGAACTCCACCACTGCCCTGCGATCCGCAGAGTCAGTCAAATAAAACGGATGAGGGGCACTGGCGCCCCGAATAGGATCAAACAGTTGATTCAGGCTGGATACAGAATCATCATGCAGAAAAGTTGGTTTCCGCGCCAGATCCAGTAACATTGGCAGTGCAATGCCCCTTATATCACCTCGCACGCTTGCATTCAGAACCGCCATTTTGTCATCGAAAAATGAGCTCGGCGTGTCTTGGATAGGAGTTAACGGTGGGTCGCGTTTTGCCAGGATTTTGGGATCATCTCCCGGGAAGATTTGCTTCATCGGCACGATGAATGCAGGAACCGGCTTGCTCTGATCGACATTATGGCAAGAAGTGCACCCGGCGGTGCGGAACAACTCTCGTCCATGAGTGGAATCTTGCGGAGCCACTGTCGCGCCTGCGGGAGCTTGCAAGCTTACCTCGTACGCGTTTAAGTCCAGCAATTTCTGATTGTCAACCCTGATGCCTAAGAATGCCTCTTCGCTTCCTGGCTTGGGATGGGCTATGGCCTTGACGTAGGGATATCCCTTGACGCCTGTCGCCGACAACACCTTCACATAGTTGTCCGCGACTTCATCGCCGGCTGGTCCGGCCAGTTTATGCAAAAGAGCTCGGCCGCCAGGCGTCGTGAGGTTCGTCGGATCTAGTAGCGCCGTGTAAACGAGGTTACTGAAATTGTCCAGACGAGCAATGGTTCCCTCGCTGCCGTAAGGGGCAGCGAGGTCCTGGCGAAAAAGCGGTGTGATGTGCATCGGGTCGCCATTCCCATCGAAAGTGTCGTCGAACATACCCACGGGATAAAATTTTGGATTCGAAAGATAGGCATCCACTTCGGCCTCGGTTGAGGTTTCAGTCAGCCCTTTCGGTGACCGCCCGAAGGACTTTCCACCATTCGCTTTTAAGGAAAGCTGAAGTAGAGGGTAAAAGGCCCGGGAGTTGGCAGCCGTGGCGAGTATTTTTCCGATATTCAGATTGTGGTTTGTGCGCCCGTCCAATCGGTGCCCAATCGAACCGCCGTTTGGCATGCTAAAAACCGAACCATCAGTAATCGTGTGACAGAGAGCACAAGTCACGCCAGCTTTATCTCCTTTCTCCAGGTCGAGCACGCCGTCACCGTTGCTATCTTTGACCACCATACCGATTACGGCATTGGCATCCAGGAGTTTCGCCGTCATTGTCGGGTCGTTTAGGATGGATGATTTTAAACCAGATGGATCCCTCGTAAGTTCGTCTCTTAATGTCTTCTGAGTGTCAGCATCGACGGCCTCTACGTCCACGCTAAGGCCTAATTTCAGGGCGTCGAGCGGAGTAACCTTAGCAGCCCTGACGCCAGCCGGAACGCGCATTGCATCTGTCCAGAATCCTTCGTTTCCGAAGGTCTCAAATCGAAAGACCTCTTGTCCACGGGAAGCATCTCCATCTTTGCGAGGAACGCGGGTTCCCTGATCGACCGGGCCGTCCGAGGAACTTTTAGCGGCCATCACTTGATCTGAATGAGATGGTTTATGGCTGCAGCCGGTAGATCCCACCAACGAGGCCAGAACCATCGTGGCTGCAAAACAAACAGCAAAATTAGATCGCGGTATAACTCCACCCATAAAAGGTCTCCCTGTATGTTGGCCACGTACACTTAGCTTCGCCAACTCTAATCTTTGCTTCCTAGCTCCAGGATCTTTGCACTCTTTGTCCACTGCCCTTCGCTCTTAAGCCCAAGTCCTCATGGTTTGACTTGGTACCGCATACAGCATAAAGGCCCTTTAGAAGACGTCTGCTTTCGAAATGCTGCTAGCTTTGAAAGTCATGTTGTGGCTTGCTGTGCTTTCCTAATGATCAATACGTCTTGTTGATGGTTTTGGATCAGGAAAGTTAGGAAATAGTGGCGCACTCGGGTATTCCTCCCCTTAGACATTCTGTCCAACCGAACGATCGGTGCGATAGGCCTGAACAACAACCCGCTTTGGCGCTGTTCCTGATCAAATAGACAAAAAGGTCAGCCCTATTTGATCCAACTCGTGCTTTCTCCAACATCAGCTTTTGTCACGAAGAACTCGGCCGAGACTGCGACGCTCTTTCTAAACGGTGCGTACAACTGTATCTCAGTCCAAGGACTCTAAAAGCCCAACCCCGCGCGGGAAGTTTCTTTCTTTTTCGTGCTTGCTGGTTGTGGTGAACCGAATGGTAGCTGCAAACCCTCTGTGGCCGGCGCGACACACCGATGATGAATTCCCGTCGATAACGTCCGCCCTTTGCGGAACTAGCTGGGAGAAGCAGACGATGGGGCGTGTCCGCTTCGGTGACGAAAAAGCAATGATGCTTCTGTACGATCGTTATTCGCGTCTGGTGTTCAGCCTGGCTGTACACATCCTTGCGGACAGACAACTGGCGGAAGACATTACGCAGGACGTTTTCCTCGCTCTATGGCGGAATGCTGGAAGTTTCGATTCAGAAAAAGGAAGTCTCGCAGGTTGGCTAACAGTCGTCACGCGACATCGAGCTATCGACGTTGTGCGGAAAAGAAGTAGAGAGTACTCGGAGAGCCTCGATCTCCGGACTGACAGGAACGCGCAACGTCAGATCGAAATTTCGGAATCCACAACGAGAATGAACGCTGTTCTGTCCGGAATGCCTATATCCCAGCAGGTTGCATTGCGGCTCTCTTATTTCTCAGGACTTACCCATGCGGAAATTAGCGCTGAAACGGGCATTCCCTTAGGCACGGTTAAGTCAAGAATTCGAAGTGCATTGGAATTCTTGCGAAAGGCATTGGGTGACCAGCCAAGTGGGTCTTTATGTCAATCGGCGGATCCGCACAGAAAAGCGAAACGTTAAGAGAGGGTATGCCTAGGCTCGAGAGGTCTGATTAGTACGTTGCCGTCATTATTCAAAGTTTACTAGACTGAGTTGGCGCGAAACCAGGCCTGATTCGAACAACGGCGATAAGAAATCGCCGATCATTCTCAGCCTGCTCGGGGTCAAACACGAGCTTTTGAGCTCATCGACCACCGGAAAACTTGGAATGACGTTACCGGCGACTGCGGGACATGGAAAAGTTGCATTTGGTTAAGATTTATTTTAACAATTAGGCCGCCCTATGTTGCTGCGGACTCATCCAAGGTGGCTGCTTCAACGTATTCATAACAGAAGTAAAACTTTCAAGGAGAAAAATAATGCGTAAAGTATCGGGTTGTATGCTCATGCTGGTGCTGGCTTGTTCGATTTCAGCGTTGGCGCAATCGGGCATGTCCAGCGATTCCTCAATGAACCACGACAAAATGTCAGGCAAGTCAATGTCGATGACAGGTTGCATCGGCGAAAAAGATGGCAAGTACATGATGATGAATAAGAAGCATCCGGACGGCGTTCAATTGATGAGTTCCGAAGATCTGAAGCCGCATGTCGGTCACAAAGTGAAAGTGACGGGCACGATGGAAAAGATGGACTCGAAAGGCGATGATTCAACGAATTCCAACGGCTCAATGAAATCGGATGACAAAATGAAGAGCGACAACATGAGCCATGACAACATGAGTCACGACAACATGGGCATGATGGCCATGAAGGTTAGCAGCATGAAGATGGAATCCGAACAGTGCGATATGTCGAAGATGAAATAGCCCCACTCTTACTAATAGAAAGAGGGCTATAAGAGAGAGAGGGCTTTGCACAGTCCTCTTTTTTTACTACCTAAAGGCTCATTCTTCCAGAGTGGACCCCAGGAATTTAGAGTTGGGCAGCATTGTCCAGACTCTCGAAATGGATTAGTGACTTTGTTGGCATCCACGATGCCTCGAAATAGCTAAAAGACAGGAATTTTGCCCGTGCAAGCCTATTTTTCAAAAAATCGAAAGGCGAGTAAGTTTTCCAAACTCCGCGGGTTTCTCGAGGAAGTTGCGTGGATTTGCGCGGAGATGATCCGTCTTGTAGTACGCATCCCTATCGCCCACCTTAAGTGAATGCCGTGGGTTTCCACAGATTTGAGTATTTCAATGCTACAGAATCCCTGATCTTCCAGATCAGCTGACGTGACCGCCGAGATTTATGCCAAGTGGAATGAGGTAGAATCCACCCACTCACGCCGAGGGCGCATTTTAGAAAACCTTACCGGGACGACTTCGCGGCGATCTTCGCCTGCAACTGCGTACGCTGAAACTTGTCCGCCGCCACGTCCATAATATCGAGCTTCCAACCTACTGAAGCAATGCAAGACGAAGTACGGTTTGGGATCGCTAAAACTAGCGACTGCAACGTTGCCAGCCGGCGCGCTTATTCCGTGGCGCAGCTGGAGTTGCCGGCTTCGTTCACGTCACCGGTCCCCTGATATTTCGGCCAGGATGGATAAACACACAGCGGCCTGGTTCTTTCGTGAGAACTCTTGTTGCTGTCTACAACCACTAAATCTCGCGGCGCATTGCCGCTGTCCAGCCAATGATCGAGGACGGAAAGCGGATCGAACCCGGCATCGAAGATGCCGTGCCCGTGACCATAACCAGGAATTAGATAGAAGCGCATGAATTCATCCATTTTTTCCTGACCCATTTTGCCTTGCACCATCTTGTAGTAAAGCACCGAACTATCGGTCGGGATTGTCGCGTCTGCGGTTCCGTGCAGCATGATGAATTTGCCGCCGTGATTCGCAAACTCCGTCAGGTCGGCATTGCTCGCGTCAGAGGCCTGGGATTGAGGCAGGAGTTGGTCGGCATACTTGCCACCGGTGGTCGTGTCGAACGTCAGAGCGTTAAAGTGGATGTCGCCGGTCAGGAAGAAACGCAGCACTTGATCGCCGACAACGTAGTAAAACGAGTTCAACCAGATTTTTGGCGGATGCTCGGCGTGGCAGAGCAGGCCCATGGATCCGGTAAGGTCGGCGCCAGCGAGAACGTTGAAGCCTGGCATGGTCTGCACTCCATTCATCAAAGGCCGATCGGTTTTCTGCTCGCTTGCAAATGTCTCGACCGTTATCAGTTCTTGCGGAGTCAGGCATGACCCGCCCTTGCGGTGCGCAGAACAAAGAAGAGTTTGCGGATTGAAGTGACAAGCGTTGACGTTCGAGATGATTCCATCGCGAAGGCCGTCTAACTGGTCGCACGCCTGTAACACCGAATGCGCCAGCAGTTTTGTCTTCGATTTTGAAAGAAATCCGCCTCTGGCATACATCGCTTGTGAGACCCGGATGAACTGCAGATCAAGTTCGATTTGATCCCAACCCGCGTACGCACCGAGCACGCCGTCGTAGTCTTTCGGCCAACGTTGCACCACGAAGAAGGCCTCTCGACCTCCGGTTGATCCGCCCAGGAAGAACATGCGTTTCGGCGGTGTGCCGTAGAAGCGCTGTATCACTGCGACGGCGGCGTCGTGCGTTTTCTTCAATCCATCCTGAGCAAAGTTTCTGCGCTCTTCTAGGTTGCGAGCGAACGACGCGTTCACTGTGTTTACTATGTCAGGCAACAAAAAATAATGTTTATGGTGTCCTGAATCTCCTCCGAGCGTTGCGAACCCGCGGGCTAGCGGCGAAGGTTTGCGCGCATCGCTCACGACGGGATAACCGAGCCCGTTGGTCGCTCCGAGCCAGCCGTCGAATGCACCGCCTCCAAATTGGACAGCTTTGCCATTCCATTGCGTCGGTAGATTCACTTCAAATCGAATATCTTGCGCGGAGCGATCGATGGGATGAATCCTGCCTAGAACTTTGCAATATTCTCCACGCTTATCGTGGCGAAATTTTGCGGAATACACTCGCGCGCCGTTCGTCGGCAAACCCAACGTCGATGCCGGAAACTCGACCCGGCTAAGCGATTCGCATGTCACC
>JANYKL010000173.1 GCA_025361625.1 Acidobacteriaceae bacterium | reverse complement strand
CAGGCGAAACCTAAGCGCGGGCCGAAGTTTTTCCAGTTTGAATCCCACATCTTTTTTGGAGTTGTAACTACCCCATGCACCAGACCGTTGATCGGGTCGTTCGCCGGAACAAAGTTTGCCAGATGGCCGGCTGCTTCGGTCGGCGGGGCGTAATATTCCCAACGGATGCCAAGATTCAAGGTGAAATTAGGCTTGATCTTCCAATCGTTTTGCGCGAATGCACCGTAGTTCGTCGTGCGAAAATATTGCGGCCTGGTTGTTGGAGCGCCACCGGTCAGCGGGTTCACCTGGATTGCTTCAAAGACAGGCGTTCCATTTGCGAAGTTCCAGGGACCTTGAAAAACCTGGTCCGGCCGAGCGCCGCCGATGAGCGAGTCGTTATCCTGCTCGCGGCTCAACTCAAAACCAAACTTGAAAGACTTACTGCCCATAACCTTCGAGAGCACGTCGCGGAACGAAAACGTATTCTGCGCCAAGATTCCAGGAGAGGTGTCGCCTTGCTGCGCTCCAAAGCGAATGCGTTGCCCTCCCGGCAAAGGGAGGCCCTGAATCTCGATTCTAGGAATGGCAAAGTTGACCTGCGGATTCGAAGTGATGCCGTTATAGCCGTAACGCGTGAAATTAAATCTCGCTTCGTTGAGCGTGCTCGAGTTGATGGTCCTGATCCATGAAAGAAAGCCGCTGGGACTAAAGCTCCTTGTGCCAAAGTCCGCATTTGGGCGCCCCTGAGCGGCGCCATCAGCCGCGATCGTTTTGTAGTACGTCAAGAACGTATTCGCGGAAAACAAATTTTGGCCCGAGTTGTAGTCGATGCGTACATCGTACTGATCGCCTTTGGTGGTCGCGGGCAGCGAGATTTGGACGTATTGAATATCTGGAATACCGTCCAATCCTCCGCCCGTCCCGTTGCTGGAGTCGTAGGTACCGTATCCCGCTACTGGTGACCCAACATCCAAGCCTCCATTAACGACGGCACAAGTACCTACCGGGAACGGCGCGCATGAAGAAGGCAAAATCTGTGCGATGCGTGGCGTTGTGCCAGGCTCCTGAAGAATGGTTGCGACCGGAGTACCCGCCCGGGCGGCTATCACTGCCGCATCATATTGCGGGGTCTCAACAAAATTAGGTTCGAATGTCGTGTTTTTCGCGCGCAATCCCTCGTAATTGAAAAAGAAGAAAATTTTGTTTTTGACGATAGGTCCGCCGATGGTGCCAGCGAACTGCTTGAAGTTATCCTCGTCGCGCACGAACGGGTTCAATCCGACGCCAACGTTGTAGCCGGCGAACTTGTTATAGGCGTTGAAATTGGGATCGTGATATCCGAATATTCCCCCGCCGTGCAGCGAGTTCGTCCCCCCCTTCGTTACGGTCTTGATGTGAGCACCCGAACTGCGTCCATCGGAAGCGTCGTAGTCGTTAGAGAGAACCGTGATTTACTGAACCGATTCGACGCTCGGGGTAATAACCGCCGCGCCGCCCCATTCGAGGCTGTTCACGCTGACGCCATCTACCAGATAGTCATTCGACGTAACGCGCTGTCCGTTGGCGCTGATGGGCTGCTGGTTTTCCACTTGGAAAATCGCCGCGCTTGATCCACCCGGCCCCGCCGATCCGCTGACCGCGCCTGAGCCGTTAGGGAATCCCGCGGAACGTCCATCGCCGAAGCGCGCACCGTCGCCGAATACGCCAGGCGACAACCGCAGCAACTCGTAAGGATCACGGTTGACGGCTGGGAGGCTCTCGACCTCAACCGTCGACAGCGTACCTTGAATGGTGGCATCTTCCGTTTGCAATCCCTCAGTCGTGTCTGTCACGGTTACGGTTTCGGTGGCAGAGCCGGTTTCTACAACGACGTCTCCTGAAACCGACGTTTCTGCTCTTACGTCGATCGTCTTGGCGCTCTTCTTGAAGTTGCCCGCGTCAACCGTCACCTGATATCGCCCTGGAGGCAAGCCTGTGATCCGGTAAAAGCCGGAATCACCTGTGACCGCATTGTGCGCAACGCCTGTCGATTGGTCAGTGAGAGTCACGTTGGCGCCAGTAATGACGGCGCCGCTTTTATCGGTAATGGTGCCCGCGACGCTGGCTCCAAACTGGGCAAATGCGGCTGCGCTGAAAACAAAAAGTATCGTCGGGAGCACAAAGGCTCGTACGGGGCTCGATGCGAACATGAACTGCCTCCAAAGTGCGGTGGTTCGAACTGATTTCGAAGGTTCTCGGTTCGATTTGCTTGGTAGATTTACCCGATTAAAAGATGATTGCGGCTGGAGTCTATTCGAAAAACCATAGGCCTGACTCCTGAGATTTCTGAAAAGCATAGATGGAAAATATAGTCGCAGCTTCGAGTTGCTGACCTTAGCCGTCCAACCATGAACAGTTGGAATTTCAAATTTGGCGCACATATTGTGGCTATTTGAAGCTGGTGCTTTTTTGAATTTTCCGGTTACACCCCATAGTTGCTAAGCGTAACTCAATGGTTGCCTCGAAGAATGTAAGGGAAGACGTCAACCCAATATCGGAGATAATAGGTATTCGCAAAACCATATTTTCAAAGGCGGGGAGTCGCGGCCTAAGCCTAGACGTTAGTTGCGATATTTCCCAAGTGGGGGAGAGACGCGCGAGGAGAAATGCATGAGGAGAGATGCATGAGGAGAGATGCATGAGGTGGGTGTTAATCGTACTTGCAATCGTCGGGATCATTGCTTCTTCGCTAGCTCTTCGCGAACACTACCGGACTGACACTTCTCCTTGCAGGATCAACGAACGCTGGGACTGTGGGATTGTCAATCACAGCCCCTACGCGGTTCTAGAAGGAGTACCGGTGGCGGTGATCGGCATCATGGGTTACGCGCTGCTCGCTGGACTCGCGTTCCGCCGACTCTACCGCGTCATGCTGGCTGCCGCTCTTGGCGGGTTAGCGTTCGCGCTGTACCTCGCACATATTGAATCTGCAGTGCTCGGGGTCTGGTGCATTTACTGCGTGATCTCGCTTGGCGTTATCTCGCTGATCACTTTGCTCACTCTGATCGCCGTCGTCGTGAACTTTATGCGCCGCGCGCATCCCGCTGCATGAGAGTCACACATGAAAGTTCACAAATGAAACTTTGAACTCTCGCTTGCCTGTCGCAATCAGCGATATTCACTGTACGGAGCCTCTCAGTTGGATCCAGTCACTCTGGCTTCGGAGCCTTCTCACTTTTTGGCTTCTCGTTCTCGTGCAGTTTCCATGCGACTTGCCTCATCATCCCGACCAGGACGTCGGCATCGTTGGCAATCAGCTTCATTCTTCGCAGGAGGCGCCGCAACTTTTCTTCCGACGCCACGGCGCGAGGTTTGATGTACTCGCTGTCTCGCAGAACCTGGAGCAGGATTTGTGTTAAACGTTCGACCTCTGCCGAGTCTGCAATTTTATCTTTCTTCCGCACCGATTCCTTTTTCGGAAGCACGATGCTTTCGGGCTTAACCTTGGCGCCTCGCACCAGTTCGTAGAGGCACACCGCCACGGCTTGCCCAAGGTTCATTGAGCCATGCGCTTCGCGAGTTGGAATCCGCATCAACCAATGGCAGTGACTCATCTCATCGTTCGATAGCCCATAACGCTCTGAGCCGAACAGCAGGGCGACAGGGCCGTCTTGAAGTTGCTGTTTGATGGTCCTGCCCTTCACATCCAAACTGTAAATATGGTGCTGTAAATCACGGCGCTTCGCTACCGTTGTGCCAATTACTAGTTTGCAATCCGCCACGGCCGAGCCAACGTCGTCGAATTGATCAGCCCGCGATAGCAAGTCTGCGGCGCCGACCGCCGAACGTGCTTCTCTAAAAGCCGGTTCGTAAGGATTTACGACCCGCATATGAGTGATGCCGAAATTGCTCGCGGCCCTGGCCGCTGCACCAATATTAAGCGGATTTCGGGTTGCGACGAGAACCACTCGAAGGTTCTCTAGAGTGCTCTTCATTCAGCTCCGTTCGTAGCGTCTAATCCGTTGTCAGCCATCATTTTACGACTTCGGTCGGCCAGCGCGTTTGTCCGCAAACCCGCGTGCTTAGTTGCGACTTCTGAAGCCACCAAGCATCTAATTAACGGTGCTAGGATAGATGGTCGCGCGCTGAAGCGATGACCGAATCCGGTCAAATTTTTGGGAGGACAAATGGCAAGCAACGGAACTATCGAGGTCACCGACGCAAATTTTGATTCAGACGTATTGAAGTCCGATAAGCCCGTGTTGGTTGATTTCTGGGCGGCGTGGTGCGGCCCTTGTCGCGCCATCGCACCTATTGTCGAAGAGATCGCGGGCGAATATCAGGGCAAAGTGAAGGTCGGCAAGATGGATGTTGACCGCAACGGCGCGACTTCTATGCGCTACAAAGTCACGGGCATACCGACCTTGCTGGTCTTCAAGAATGGGCAGGTCGTGGAGCAATTGGTCGGTTTTCGTTCGAAGGATGAAATCCAGAAGGCTTTGGATCGCCATATCGCTTGAGGTGAGCTGAATGATGAGTGCTGAATGATGAGTGATGATTCAGGATCAGGAGGCCGCCTCGGACGAGGCGGCTTTTCTTTTAAAGCGCCCCCCCACCTTGCAGATCAGCCTATTCCGTCTTTCGTTTTAGTAGATAGATGGCGGGCGATTTGGACGCGAACATATCCGCGAAATCCATTTTGGACGTAACGATTGGCTCGTCCAGTCGCGACATCGCCACTACTTCGTAATTGGCAACTGAAAAACGGCGCACCCAGGTCAGGAATGAATACGCATGAGGTGCGCTCTCGCGGTCTTCCCCCCAAGAGTCGGGAACGTCGACATACACCAAATAGTCAGGTCGATTCGTCGATACCTCCCGCATCAATTCTTGTTGCATGCGGTCGCTAAACCTGTGCCGCACGATCAAACTATACATATAAAGATATCCGGTTGCGGAATGACGCTGCGCGTAAAAGTAGATCTCAGGCTCCGACCCTAACACCGCAATCCGAGCCTCCCGTCCAGAATTTTGCCGAAGATAATCTCCTATTTCCAGCGCAGAGAAAAACGGGCTTGAGCCATAAGTTTGTTTCATAGCTGCAGCTGGATCAAGGGAAAAATAAAACGTATGCTGACGCCAAACTGAAAATGCAAAAATTGCCACGAAGACTATCGCCGGAACGTATTTGAACCTCCTCGTCCCGGCGCCGGCTAGCGCTTCGATCGATGCGGCGACCGCAATTCCTGCCAGCAGCGCGGTGATTGGGAGCAGCAGAATGAAATAGTGAGGGCGGAAATACGCTCCCGGACACAGCCCCAAGCAAGAAAATAGAAGCAATGACGCGGTAAAACTTAGGTGTCTCCGCGCAGCCCGGTTCCATAGTGCCGCCGTCAATCCAATGAGAGCAATCAGCCATAAGAGGAAGTTTGCGCGAAGGATCGCCCCGTAATTCTCAAGAAATGCGTGGACGCCTCGGCGCAGTCCCATCCTCGAGTATTCGCCAGCATAGGTTACAGTCCAAAACCAGAACTGGTGGAAGACCCCGAGATGGTAAAGCAGCGCGCATGTGACGCCGTACGTTAGAAGAACTCCGGTGGCCAAGACAAGCATGTCGAGAATGAGTTCTTTTATCGGGCGTCGAATTCTTCTTCTTTCCAGAAACAGATAAAACAAGCAGAAGAAAGCAAAGAAAATGCCATGCTGCTTCATGAGAAACGCGATGCCTGAAGAAAATCCACTCGCGAAAAGTAGCCAACGCGCTTGAGAACGCAAGCCCTTTATCAAAAAGAGAATTCCGCAGAGGGCGGCTAGCACGACAAAATGAGTGGCATGCGCCTCGAACCCCATAACGCTCGGGCTAGCCGCAAGCAATGAGAAGCTTGCAGCCGCACTCAAGCCGGCTATGCTCCCAAAAAGAGTCGAAGCTAACACATACATGAGCAGCGACGACAGCGCAGTGACAAGAATGAGCCCGAGATGGATTCCGCTTGAGGTTTGGCCAAACGCCGCGAGCATGAGCGCGTACGCGGCATAAATGCCCGGCAGTTTTAAGTTATAGGCAAGTTCGTAAGGCGGGATTCCCTGGAGCATGAGCTGGCCGGAATACGCATACTCACCTTCATCTCGCTCAAGGGGCATGGAGCGCAGTCGATACCGGATGGCTCCGAACAGAAGCGTAATCAGTAGGAGAATTCCGATGATAAGTGGTGATCGAAGATGGATAAAGCGAGGTATTGGGTGCTGCGAACTCTGACCGGCATCGACTCTAGCTCGCGCGGTTGGCGGGGAGGAGCCAATGGCGTACGGGTCTCTCATTTACGTTGAAAAATATAATACCTGCATGGATCGCCCCACTGCTGCCACGTCGCTGTATAGATGGGAACCTCGGCCACTAGATCGTAGTTCGAGTTTAGGTAATCGCGCATCCAGTTGAAGATCTTCATCTTCGGCTCGCTCCCGTCCCACTCCGGCAGCCATCCCCAAGTCAGTTGATTATCGTGAACGACCAGCAACTTCGGTTTGGACGTTTCCACCTGGCGCATCATTTCGTTCTGCATGCGCAAGGCATATTTTTGCTTTTCCATCAGCGGAAACATATAGATATAACCCGTCGCGGAATGACGGCCGGAATAAAAATATATTTCTGGCTCTGAGCCAAAAATGGCGACGCTGTCTTGCTCCGACGTATGGCTCTTCACGTAATCGGCTACGACCACGGCCTCCGGAAAGCCATGGCCGCTATGCATCGCGAGATTCACCATGTCAGGACTAATCTCGAAAAGATATTTTCTTTGTCCGAAGACTGCCGAACAATACGAGATGACAAAGACGGCGACGGGTACCCAAATGATTGCGTGCGAAAAACTGTGTTCTTCCAGATAGTCGTGTGCGGCGCTTATGCCGACCCCAGCCAGCATTGCTACGACTGGAAGCATCACCAGGAAATAGTGAGGTCTAAAATAAAGGCCTGGAATGACCGCCAAAGTCGAAAATAAAGCAAAACTCAGAATGAACGCCCTGTGCTTTCGGGCCCTGCGGTTCCAAAAAAGTGCGGTAATTCCGAAAGCAGCCATGAGCCAGAACACAGTCGGCCTGGGAACCCACGGCAGAATGTTCTTGAGCAGCTTCATGCCTTCGGACGTCTTAAGAATTTTTTCGTATTCAGCCCCGTAGTTGATCGTCCAGAACCAGAATTGGCTAAAGATACCGGCGCGCCAAATGTAGGCGCAAGTAAGAAGGAACGGAACTACAACTCCGCCGGCCAAAATCCCAACTCCTTCAGCCATCTTTCGCCAGTTCGCGGAATGCTGCCACTCCGTCCACATCCAGAACAGGCCCGCAAAAACCGCGAACAAGATTCCGTGCTGCTTCGTTAAGAAGGCGAGCCCGAAGCAGGCGCCACTCAAAAACAAAGTAGTTTTCTTCTGAGTGTCGATGGCACTTAGCAGGAGAAAAATCCCAGCCAAAGCTGTCAAAACGATGAAGTGAGTAGCGTGCCCGTCGAGTGCCATCGTCGCGAGGCGATTGGCTAACACAGTGTAAGTACCAACCGCGACCGTTGCTGCCAACAACCCGAAGAGCCGCCGCGTAAGAAGAAATATGAGCAATGTATTACAAAGCAATACCACCAGCATGCCGATGCGAATGCCTTCGGTGGTCTGTCCAAAGGCGGCCATGAGGACCGCATAAGCCGCATAAGTGCCGGGTAACTTCATGTTGTAAGCTAACTGATAGGGTGGAATCCCCTGCAGCATCAACTGGCCTGCGTAGGCGTACTCTCCCTCGTCGCGTTCCAGGGGAGTGGTTTTCAAATGTATCCGGATGAGTGAAAAGACAACCACAACTACTACAAGCGCAGCGTAACAAAAGTATCGAAGCTGGTGATTGGCGCGGGGAATTCTTTCACTTTGGCGGATGCCCCGCGCGGGAACCGCGACCCCCGGCACCCTATGCGCATCTTCCGGACCGCGTATTCGAGGCGCGTCGACGACTTCTTCAGTCAAGTCCGTCGCACTTCTAAAAAATATGTTTTGGCTTTGTCGCATTTGTGCGTCGTCGGTCGAAGCTCGCAGTCGCGGCTACGTCTTCGCTGGATTGTCAACAGGTGGGAAGTCTAATTCTTGCGTCGACCTAGTAACATCTTCATTGAGAAAATCTCTCCGTACAAATAAATTTTAACGAACTAGCTTCGCCGCACGCTGAGGCATGATTTTACGAACCGCTCATTCAATTATGCACTACGCCTCGGCTATTCCGCAGACAAGTATTGTTCGTTACAGCGCACTACGTCTGGGCGACGAAAGAAAGCAAGTCTAATTTAATTGGTATTCCATCGGTGTTTAGGATTCGTTGGGATGCAGTTTGGTTGGACGGTTGGTACTTAAAATCGCAGTGGCGAGCAAAGAGCGGCGACAAATTTTGCGGCTCTCGGTCCGTAAGCGTTCTTTTTAATGATCGGACTAATTAATATTTGCGCAGTACACCGATGACCCGCCCTTGAATTTCAACAGAAGCCGCAGGAACAATAATCGGTGCCATCGCCGCGTTCGATGGCTGTAACCGTATGTTCTCCCCTTCGCGAAAGAATCGCTTCAGGGTTGCATCGGAGGAGTTAATCAATGCGACCACGATATCTCCGTTATGCGCGGCTTTCGTTTTCTCTACCAGCACGTAGTCGCCGTCGAGAATCGCTTCATCTTGCATCGATTCCCCGCGAACTTCGAGTACAAACACTTCCTTCGAACGCACAAAATCGGCTAGTGAGATGGTCTCGTGGTGCTCGACCGCTTCAATGGGACGGCCTGCCGCGATCCTGCCGACCAAGGGCAGCACGACGGCGCTGTTTACCGACATCGACTGTTTCAACTTTCCTTTAGGCGGCACGAGGTCGATGGAACGGCTGCGGTTATAGTCACGCGTCAACAAACCCTTTTTCTCAAGGTTCGTGACATGTTTATGGACTGTTGCGAGGGAACTGAGCCCCATGCCTTCTTTGATCTCTTCAAATGACGGGGAGAATTGCTTCTCAACCACAAAGCGCGAGATGAAATCGTAGAGTTCACGTTGACGCCGGGTGATCGCCATCAGCGCAGGATAGGCGAACGGATAGCGAATGTCAACATTCGGGCAAGAAAAAACCCCACTTCCAGCCACCCGCGAAGGTGGCACAAGTGGGGGAAGTGTTATTTCTGGTCCCTGTGTCTTAGGCAGCCGGATCCTTGAAATCTCTCAACCGGCGCTCTGATTCGAAATCGCCAGCTGGATCGATCACTTTCGAGTCGGCTCGTCCGGAGGGACTGTCGCTCGCTAGATCCGCCTGAATTTCATCGGCCTCTCTTCCGTTTACTAGAAAAGGAGTTTCGCGACTCCCCATCCGCTCGCGATAGTTATGTAAAACTTCCCCGCGCAGTTGAACCCGACGGTCTAGCAGTCGAACCGTCGACTCTTCGTCGATATCTTGTTTAGCGAGTATTGCATCATCCATATCAAAATCGGCATCGGCATCGGCGTCGGCGAATACCTCATTCCCCGTTCCCATGCGGCCGGTCGACTCCATTTCTTCAAATCCCTCTTCGCGCAGGTCTCCGCCTGCGTCCTGAAGAATCTCTCGAGCCTCCTCAGTGCGTGCCCCTGTCACCGTTACCAGGGCACCGCCCTGAGCGATACCGCGAAAGTAGTGCTGACCGCGATGTTGATCCCAGTTCATGCCAGAGGTTGAATCCTCGTAGTCGACATCACCAGCCGAGTCATAGTCAGCGGAGTCCCCCGCGAAGAAATGTTTCAGTTTGCCCCAAATGCTTTCGGAGTGCTCGGGATTAGATTCATCTTGACCAACTCGATCCTCCGCCGCAACTGATTCATCCGTAGAAGATTTGACCGCGCCGGAACTGAGGATGCCGTCCGTCTTGCTCACTAGCCCGATCTCGCGAGAAGTGAAGCCAGCTTCTTTCAATTCAGAAATTGTCCGGAAAGCGTCTTCTCGCACACGAAAGAAAGCCACGACACGTTCGCTCGACATTTCGAGGTTAGAAAGGGATGACTGCGATGCCATAGAGCTCCTTTTCCGATCAGTTGACAATCATGAAACCGATCACCTTACAACATCTCTGACTTTTACGATTAAGCAGCCATGCTGGCCGAGGATTCGTCCTTAGCGTCCGAGCCGTGCTGTTTCACCATCTTGTTGTAGTTGCCCATAATCAAGAACGGGGCCGCCCATTGACCGATAAACAGAGCTAAATGTTCTTTTTTCGCGATTTTCATTATCAGCGAAACTGCCATTGCACCAACCGCCAGGCCGAGGAATACGCTCGAAGGGACTTGTGAAGTTGTGCGCTCGATCGCGCCGGTGAATGAATCTTCCTGTGCTTGACCTTTTTCTACACGGGTTTCCATTAAAATTTCTCCAATTTCATATTCGATCTATTTTTGTTTGCTTTCAATTCAAAGAGTAGGACGCTTCGCTGGGATCATCAATCAGGTGGGCAAGGTACTTCCGCAGCAGGAGTCCTCTACGGTTGAGCACCATTAGGTCGAAGACTTCTTGCAGAGGTCATGAAGTCAGACGCACGCAAGCCCATCCAGCCAGCGGCCGGCGACAACGCTCGCCCCAACGGCCTGCGCTACTGTGCGGTTACGCCTTTTAAAAACGAATAATAAAAATCCACGCCGCGAGCGAAGGAGTCAATGCCGATGCGCTCATCTTTACCATGAGCCCTGACATCGTCGCGATCGTACTGCTCGCCCGATATGCCGTAGGTTGGCATGCCGGCAGCATTCGTATAAACGCCGTCTGAGGCGCCGGTGCTCATGCTCGGCAGCACGGGAACCCCAGGCCACATTTGGCCGACGACCTTCTCCAGTGGATCGAACACTTCTTTTCGCGGAGGCGGCGGCAGGTAGCTGTGGCGGTCCGAGCCGTGATCCAAAAGCACGTTTGTGTTTTCGCGATATTGTACTTTCACTTTCAAGTCATCGACCGCCTTCTCGAGCGTCAGCCGAATCTCCTCTAACGAATGCCCAGGCTCGATGCGGCAATTTACGTTGGCTTGGGCCATTTGCGGTAGCGCATTGTTGGCGTGGCCTCCACTCAGGCGAGTGGCAACGCAAGTCGTGTGCATCGTCGAGTTATCCATGGGATCTTTTGAGAGCCGTGCGACAGCCTGCATATCGGGAGGGCTCTTCAGAATCGCGGCCAGATCGGCCGCACGTTCTCCCTGCGCCATTTTTACCTGCCGTTCATAAAACGCGCGGGTAATATTGTTCAGCTCGAAAGGGAACTGATAGCGCTCGATTCGGGTGAGCGCATTTGCCACTTCGTAGATCGCATTCTCGGGACGAGGGAGTGAGCTATGCCCGCCGGGATTGGTTGCGGTCAACACGAAATCGCCGTAAAGCTTTTCGGTCGCGTCGACTTCCATCATCAGAGGCTTCCCGTGGTCGGCGAGAACCCCGCCTCCGTCGTGGTTGAGCACGAATTCGGCATCCACTAGGTCCCGATGATTCTTGAGCAACCAGTCGACGCCGTTTGAACTCCCACCTTCTTCGTCGGCGGTGAGCGCGAGAATGACGTCGCGGCTCGGCACGAAATTTTCTTTCTTCATGCGTATTAATGTCGCCGACATGATCGCGTCGCCATCTTTCATGTCACTTGTGCCGCGGCCGTAGTAGAAACCGTCTTTCGCCACGAACTGAAACGGATCTGTCGTCCAATCCTCACGGCGCGCCTCAACCACATCAAGGTGGCCGATAAGCAAAACAGGCTTGTGCTTCCCTGATCCATGAAGGCGAACCACAACATTTTTTTTGCGATCGTTAGGGCCAAGTATCTTGATATCGCTTTCCGGGAATCCAGCATCTCGAAATCTGGTCGCCATCGCTTCCGCCGCTGCAGTCACGCTCCCAACCGAGTCGGTGGTGTTGATCTCGATTAGCTGTTTGAAAATGTCAACGGCAAGCTTTCGCGTCGCTTCGTCCGGAGCTCCCACTTGCTGCGCGTTCAGCGAGACAGTTAAGGCCGCGCAAAATACAAACACGACTAAACATTGCAGAGATTTCAAAGTGCTCCCCCGGTATACCCAGATTTGCGGACTCAAATCGAACGCTGAAAGTAACAGATCGCTCGATGAAAGCCAAACGTTTGCGATAAGACTGCTGGACGAGAGAATTTCGCGGAGACTGATCTAACGGGAGGTGAGCGAAGTTTCGTTCGACTGAACGGAGTTTATTTCTTCGCATTGTCGTTGCCGCTGCTGCCGTTTATTCCACAAAGGAGCAAGGATGCTCGATTGGAGCACTTCGGATTCTGCCGCAATCCAATCTTCTAAAGCTCGGCCTTCGATCTGGCCGCGCTCGACGTAGAGCTGCCCCGCACGCAGCCGTATCTTGCGTTCCAGCATTCCAACCATCATCTTTCGGCGTTCGTCACTTCTGGTTAAGCTATCCACTTCAACCCCACAATCTGCACTCTCTATTTGACTATTCTAAATGGCAAAACGTTACTAAATGTTTAGTGCGGTGGTTACGAAAGGTCCTTTAAATATGGAGGGGAATATCGAAGAAAAATCGCTTCAGACCATGTCTGAAATGCGCGAGTGGTATCTTGAAGAACCCGATGACGGTTCTGGAATTCACTTTGATTGTGGCCGTGGTCTCTTTTATAGCGGGACTTCTCGGATCACTCACCGGTCTCGGCGGCGGAGTTGTGCTCGTCCCTCTGCTTACAATTTTATTTCATGTCGATATCCGCTACGCGATTGGGGCGTCCCTCGTCTCCGTGATCGCGACCTCCTCCGGAGCGGCCGCTGCCTACGTGAAGCAGGGATTTTCCAACATTCGCATCGGCATGTTTCTCGAAATTGCGACGACCTTTGGAGCGCTGGCAGGAGCGTTTCTCGCCACCCGCATTCCGACGCAAGCGCTGGCCATGATTTTTGGCGCAGTCTTGCTGTATTCGGCCTACTACTCCCGAAAAGTGCGCCCGCCTGCGGAGCGTGAGTTGCCGCCTGATCCTCTTGCCTCTCGCTTGCGCTTGAATGGCAGCTTTCCCGATCGCGACGGCCATCGCTCCTACAACGTGCAGAATGTTCCGACGGGCTTTAGCTTGATGTTTGGTGCCGGAGCTCTTTCGGGGCTGCTGGGTATCGGGTCCGGGGCCTTGAAAGTGCTTGCTATGGATCAAGCGATGCGGATTCCGTTTAAAGTGTCGACCACCACCAGCAATTTCATGATCGGAGTGACGGCTGCTGCGAGTGCCGGCGTCTACCTGAGCCGTGGATACGTCGATCCTGGCTTGTCGATGCCAGTAATGCTTGGCGTCCTGGCCGGGTCGCTTCTTGGAAGCCGCATCTTTATCAAGGCCGAAACGAAATCGCTGCACCTGGTTTTCAGCATCGTGGTTCTCGTGCTCGGGCTTCAAATGCTCTACAAAGGGATCTTCGGTCAAATCTGACTCTTATGATGACTCCCACAGGGTCCGTTCAAAAAGCTAACACCTTCCGTCCCCAGCCCTGGAGAGACCGTCGCATCGAAGTTATCATCGGCCAGTTGTTACGCGCCGGGGTGCTGCTCGCCGCAACCATCGTTCTGCTCGGAGCGAGCATCTACCTTTGGAGGCATGGCCGGGAGCATGCCGACTACCGTGTGTTTCGGGGCGAACCGTCGGATTATCGCAGCATACCCGGTGTGCTTAAAAGCGTGGTCGCTGGCCGGGGCCGGGGGCTGATCCAATTGGGATTGTTGGTTCTGATCGCCACACCGATCGCCCGCGTTTGTTTTTCAGTCGTCGGCTTTTGGATTGAGCGCGACCGCCTCTACGTTATCTGCACGCTGATCGTCTTGGCAGTCTTGCTATACAGCTTCATCGGCACTGGAATCGGCTTGTAACCGCATGACCATCTTTGCGGTTGTGATCGCCTGTCCAACGTGGCGTTGAGTATGATCCGCGACGTGAACGAGCAGGCCTCCCAGCGTGGTTGGCATTTTTCTTTTACCCACACCTCGGGGCTCTTCAAGGTTCTGGTTCGCGAGCGCACGAATCCTGGCCGCGGAGCTCTCAAGAGCAGTAGAAAGCTCAGCCAAAACTTGAGGTTTCCCCGCTCCATCAGCATTTTCTTCTCGCAGCATTACCAGTTGCTCGGTGCTCAAATCTCTTCCCTCCGCATATGTCAGAAGGCGATCGAGGCTGCGCGCGATATGCCGAATTTGAAATGCAATCGATGGCAGCCCCGCCGGACGCGCATTCAGTTCTCGCTCGGATAAATCTAAACACCATTTGCGCAGATCCTCATTCGCCAGTTCGAGCGCATGTAATACGGCGCGTCCAACCGCCGGAACCTCCGTTAACGTTCCGCGTAACCAGGGCTCGGGCGAAGTCATCAAGTGAGAGAAGTCATCAAGCGAGAATTGAGTCGTCCAACCGCTTTCTGCGGAAGTCGGCAACATGCTGCACGAAAGCCGTGACCAGGGGATGCGGCTTGTTCTCCTCGGAAGACAGCTGCGGTTGGAACAAGGTTGCAACGTAAAACAAGTGTGCGGGAGATTCGATGGCTCGGCATTCTTCGTTAGCGCCGCGCGCGACGATTGGGAACCCTGCTTCCATAGCCATCCACTCAAACTCCGGGTTCATTTCGTAATTGCAGAAAAACTCTTCTTCAATTGTTTCCTTCGCATAATACGAAGCAAGGTAGGAGCCCGGCCGCAGTCGGATCTGATTTATTTTCCCAGACAGTTTCGGAGCATTCTCCCCGCGGTTAGGCACCGCGCATGAAACCGGATAGATGATTATATTTTTCGCCTTGGGATCCTCCTCCGCTGTAGTCGCGTCCGGAATTCCGATGACGTTTCTGGCGCACTCGATCAGCGTGTATTGAAAGCCGCCACACGTGGCAAGAAAGGGCCGGTTACGGGTGCGGGCGAATTGAATCCCGGCCAGCATCCCGTCGAAACTTTTATAAGGGCTGCCCGCTGATGCCCACAGGCCATCGCACGCGTCCAGTCTCGTGAGGGCGTTCGCCTCCAGCAATGAAGGTGTCGGGAGCCATGTCGACTCCACCGAGATTTGCAGCTTTCGAGCCGCATGCTGAATGGCGTCGTTCGTTGCGTGGTGAGAGCGAAATTTAGGGTTGAAATCGCCGAGAATCCCGATCCGAACTGCTTCAGTCACAGAAGACATTCTAAATTAGGGTTGCGCCCACGGGCGTTAAGCAATTAGCTACTGGCATTGAGCACTCGTTAGAGAGAAATTCCGAGTTGCTCCAGGAGCATGTAGAGGCCAAGCGCCGTGATGGCGCCCCCTCCCCAGACCATGGCAGTTGATTTCCACCCGAGCGAGCTAAGTATTTCTTTTTGGCTTTCGCAGGAGACAACGAACATCGAATCTTTGTCGCCTTTCATCAGGACGACCGGCGGTTTGAGATTAAATTTGAGATCGAATGACGCTCGCTCACTCTGATCCTTCAGTGCGTCTGCGGAATTTCGACTCTGATTGCCGAGGGCACTCATTTTTTCCATCGTCGAGCCCGAAAGGTTATTCTCGATGGCCACAGGCTGATATGGCACACCGGCAACTGACCAGGCCTCGGGCTTGGTGATGCCCGCACGCACCAGTGCTGCCGCGATCTTCCCTTGCTGGGTCATGTCCGTGGCGCTCGAAGCGGGAGTCCCGCCATAGAGCTTGATTACCTCCGGCTCTCGCGCATCGCGGCTGACTGCGGGCTGGGCTGGTACCGGAGCCTTGCTCTGTAACGGTCGCACTTCGATTCCTGGATTTTCCGTAACCGTCCCAGTAAAGAAGAGTGAATCATCCGGCTTGATAAGAAACTCCTCGATGCGCAGAGGCCGGTCATTTCCTGCGTTGTGACGGGCTAGAAATGTACTGACTCGAAGCGGAACGTCATTCGCAGAAGAAAAGATAGAAGTAACAAATTCTTCGCAAACATCGCGTTCAAGATCTAGGTCTGCTCCGAGCGGCTCGATCAGCATCTGCCCGGTCGTGTCGTCGATGAAGAATGGCTGATGCAGCGTTTCGTCAGCCACCTTTTGCCAGTCTTTTTTCCCGTTCGGCCTTTGCCACGCGATCACTCGATAGAGAAAGCAAGGTTTTCCGCTGATCGGAGCGGGCATCGTATTCGGACCCACCGCCCGGCCATTCACCTCAACCAAACCAAGCGCTGCGCTCCGAATTGTCGAAGTCGGCGTCGATAGCACCAGTCGCCGTCGCAAGACCAAGTGGAATCCGACGAAAAAAAAGTAGAGCCCGCCTGCGATCGCGAGCGCTGAAAGAAGCGTCAGGTAATTGAATGACATGAAGACATCGACAAGGGCAGGCACAGTTCTTTCCGCGACGGTGAGCACGTCCATACCGGTAGCGCTGCTTAAGCATATGAAGGGAGTTCAGACGCGGCACGGGAAAACTGCCTGGTCCGCCTTACTGAGGTAAGTAACCGTTACTTCGGGATTAAATTCCAAAGCATGCCTTGGGAAGCACGCCCGCGTGAGTCTTTACGCTATAACCGCGCGAGATTTCAGGATATCCGCCACGGCAGCGATCGCCGATTCGACTTCCTCGTCGGTGTTGTAAAAATGGGGAGAGAAGCGAACTCCGGCTTTTGGCCTCCAGTCGACAATGACCTCCCGAGCAAGTAATTCGCGGCTCACTTGCTGCGAATCCGGCATGTCGATCGAAACCGTTCCTCCACGCTGTTCTGCGGCGCGCGGAGAATTGACGCGCCACCCGTGCCCATCGGCAAGTTCGATCAAACGGCTTGTCATGCGCTTCGATTTCTCCCGAATTTTATCGATGCCCACTTCGCGAATAATTTTTATTCCAGGATGTGCCGCCTCAATCGTCGCAATCTGCGTTGTCCCGTTCATAAAGCGGTAGGGCGTTTCGGCGTAGCGCGTGGGTCCAATCGCAAATTCGAATGCGTTCTCGTGCCCAAACCATCCTGTGAACTTCGGTTGCACCCTCTTGCCGAGGTCAGGTCGAACATAGAGATAGGCGACCCCGGGGCCGCCACATAACCACTTCAATACGCCACCGCAGGCGAAATCGACGTTGAGGGCTTGAACGTCAACCGGCACCGTGCCCAGCGACTGGAAGGTATCGAGAACGACGTAGGCTCCAACTTTATGCGCCTTCTCGATGATCGCCTTCGCATCCTGAATATACGCACTGCGAAAAATAACGTGGGAGATCGGCACGATCAAAGTCTGTTCATCGATCGCCTCAAGCATGCGCTCGATGGGAACGGTGATGCCGTCGTCCGTCTTCACCATATGAACTTGTGCGCCGTAGGAGCGTTGCGCCTCCCAGAAATACATGACCGAGGGAAAATTCATGTCGCTGTAAACGACCTTGTTCCGCTTACCCGTGAAATCAAAGCAAGAGGCGACGACGGCCTCGCAGGTCGTTACGTTCTGGTGGATTGAAACCGAGTTTTCCGGCGCGTTCATCAGTGCGCCCAGATCGTTCGCAACCTCAAGCGCCAGCATCCACCAGCGTTCTTCCCAGGCTCGCACGCCGCGCGTCGCCCAGGTGTCCGCAAAACCCTGAAGCGCTCCGTAGACAGCCTTCGGCATCGCTCCGAGCGAGTTCGAAATCATGTAGTTGGTGCGCTCGAGGATAGGGAATTGCGAGCGGTAGCGCAGCAGCTCATCTGGTGCGGACATAACGTTATTGTAATGCGTGACGAGTTGTCGGAGATGCCCGTGCGGGCGTACGCATCAGGCAAGATTAGTAAGCCCAGTAGGGCCCGACGCCGCCCGGAGTGTTCCGGCCCTCGATCGCCGTATATACCTTTCGTCCGTAAAAGAATGGCAGCCCCCAGTCGAAGCCCGACAGAGTGTTCGGCCCCGCCAGTTGACTGAATGCCGTTGATGTACTGTTCTGGAACAACCCGTCGGCGTTTGCGACGCTGAAGTTTACGGTGCCGCTTCCAGTCCCGCCCGCCCCCTGATTCACCGCAGAAAGATTTTCAGTGCTCGTGGGGCAGTAGAAAGACGAAGCATCCGTGCAGGTCGCTATTCCGTCAATAGCGGCCGTCAAGAAGAAGAGGCCATTCGAACCGCTGTCGATGAAGCTCGTTGGGTAAGCCTGGTTCTTATACGTTGTC
>JANYKL010000126.1 GCA_025361625.1 Acidobacteriaceae bacterium | reverse complement strand
CAGAACATGGGGCGAAAGATCCTGGCAGATGCCGGGTACGACGTCATCACGGTCAATAATGGTTCAGCTGCGCTGAAGCGTATCGCTGAAATCAAGCCGGATCTGATAGTTCTTGACGTTTACATGCCGGGGTATAGCGGCCTCGAAGTCTGCCAGCGTCTGAAAGAATCGGCTGACAGTGCGCATATTCCCGTACTTCTTACCGTTGGAAAGCTCGAACCTTTCAAGCCAGAAGAAGCTCGCCGGGTTCGCGCCGATGCGCACATCGTAAAACCTTTTGAAGCCAGCGAACTATTAACCGCCATCTCGAAACTCGAAGATCGCATGGTTCCACAAGCCGCGGACTCATCTCGCTTCAGCGCATCAACCACTGGGGTAGAGCGCTTTGGAGGAGAGACGGGCGCGAAGAAGTCATCAGCAAGAGTTCCCGAGACTGATACGGGATGGAAGAATCGCATTCGTTTCCCTTCGAAAAAGAAGAAAGAAGAAGAGCCTGACGCGGAAGAGCTGGCTGCGGCAGAGATGGCGACGCTCGCAGATTCTCGCCAGGGTAAAAAGGCAGGCAGCGGGGTATTTGCAAAAACCGTCGCACCAAAAGAACCTGCGGTCGTCCCTGACATTCCTCGCGACATTACACCAGAAGAACTGGATGCCTTAAGCGCGGTGGCAGAAAAGCTTGATTCTGCTGCGGTTCCAGATGAAGCCCCACCCGTAGTGGTAAAGAAATTTCAGCGGCGCTCGACTGATAGGCCTGCGTCTGCGTCGACGGAAGTATCGGCCGCTGTGCCGGCCGCAGCACCGCCGAGCCCGGTCGAACAGAAGCGAGCCGTCGCAGAACTTGAAATTAAGCCCGTTGACGCTCCGAAAATTGAAGTCCAACCGAACGCTCAGGTTGAAGCCGTGACAGCGGTCCAGTCGGTTGAGTGGGTCGATCAGGAGAAAGAGCAGCAGCAAGATCAGCAGAGAGTGCAGGAAAAAGACCAGCAAAAAGAGCAGGAAAGAGACCATCAAAAAGACCAGCAAAAAGCTGAGCAGCAGTTCGAATCGATTCACCAATCTGCGGGCGAAGTGGCCATCGCGGATGCGGCCAACCCGGCCAACGAAGTTCCGCCCACGGAAGCATCGCCCTTGCTGGTTGAAGCTGCGCCAGTTGTTGCCGTGGACTCTCGAAATGTTCCACAAGACCAGGCGTCCGCCGAAACGTCTGCATCTGCCACGAGCGATCCTTTTCAGTTTGTTCCGCCACCAAGTTCGGATCAGCCTGAAGCAGCTGTCGCCAGCGCCGCAGCGGACGAGCACATTTCAGAACCTACGCCCGAAGCGAGCCCTGCACCATACCTTGCAAGCCAAACTGCGGATGGTCCTGCTCCCAGCGAGGCGGAGGTAGCCGCGGCTTTGCAGTTGCTCACCCCAGCGAATGTCGATTCGATCCCATCAAACGGCAATCATTCACAGCAGCATTCATCCTCGATCGATCACGTTGCAGTCGAAGGCTCACGTTGGATGGCTGAAGCAGTCGCTCTGACTGCCGAAGAGTCAGCGATTTCTTTAGAGTCGGAGATGTTTGGCGTGCCGGCGGCCCTGACAAAAGCAGTGGGCTCAAACACCGAGCCCGAACAGCCAACGTCCGTCTCGAATTCGGATTCCGATCGCAACTTTGGATTCTCGGGAATAGCGGCAGCGGTAGAAACCCGGCTTGCAGAAGCAGGCATGGGAATTAACGCAAGAACCTGGACCCTTGAGAGGGAACAATCCGCGGAAGATGCTGCAGCCGAAGCTGCGGCAGCGCTTGAGGCCTCGGCAGAGTTGCTGGCCGCAGCCTCCGCCGCTAATCCGCTCATGGACCAGATTGGCGCAAATGTCGACCACACAATAGAAGAACACTCTGGAGCAGGATACTCACAGCATCACGTCGAAACTGCGCAGGAATCATCGAGCCAAGAAGGTTCCGCTACTTTTGCCGATGCGATGAACCACGATGGCAACAATCATTACAAGCTCGATTCAGCGACTGGTCAGAACGGCGAAAATCAAGAACACGTTGTCCCAAACAATCCGGCGACGGCAGAGAATATGAATTCGGTAGAAGTTGAGGGCCAGGATTCCATGAGCAGGGACGGGAAGACAAAATCAGGGACATCGAATTGGCACGAAACTGAGTCGAAGGCCAGAGCTGAAAATGACGTTGAAACCGCGCAACAAAGCGCAGAGGAAGACTCTCGGAAGGCGATGGCAGCGGCAGCTTCAGAGGGATCTAACTCTTCAACCGATGCCAATACGATCGCCAGCATAGTCGACAGCGTGATGGCTGATCTGCGTCCACGTATTGTAGAAGAGATTGCCAGGAAGCTAAACAAGAAGTAACCAGCACGCCCATTTCACGTTTTCTTCTAATCGCTTTTGTATTTCTGCCAGCTCTCCTCTGACACTCTCCTCTAACCTTCTTCTCAAACGTCCTCTAACGACCAAGGCGCCCGCCCCTCGCTGAAAACGCAAAGAGGCGGGCCACCACATTGTCTATTACACCTAAGCAATTGCTACTGTCGGTCGCGCTCTCTTTCTTCTCGTTCTTCGCCTTCCCAGCGGCCGCTCCAGCGATCGTTGTCGCCGCCCCACTGCCCTTCACGCCAGCCGCGGAACTGCGCGCCATCAATTACTTCTCCGTCGCGATACTCAAACATGCGCTCGTGACCTTGCGGGCCCCGTGCGTAAATGCGCAGCACTTTAGCGTGGCCTTCGTCCGGATCCACTCCGAACGTTCTGAAGTCCACGCGATATTGCTGCTGGCTACGCGCCATCTCGCGGAGTTGCCGGGTCACATCGAGGTGACGCCGCTCGCTGCCATACTGGGCGCTTAGAATCACGAACATTCCCGCATCTCGATACTGGCCATGCTCGTGCTCTTCCCGTTCATTCCCTTCGCGGCGTTCGACAACTGCGCCGCCCTCCCAGTTTCCGCTCCAGCGACCATTGCCCCATTCGCCGCGGCCCCAGCCACGGAAGTTCGAGCCGTCAACAATACTGTTATCGCCATACTCGAACATCTTTTCCGAGCCGTCAGGCCCTTGGGCGAAAATACGCAGTACTTTCGAGTGTCCCTCGTCAGGATCGATGCCAAAAGTACGGAAATTCAAGCGAAATGAGCGGTCCTGACGTGCCATTTCTTTCAACTGATTGGTGACGTCGACATGATGACGTCCGCTGCCGTACTGCGCCGTCAAAATTAAATACTCGCCCTCATTGCCTTCCCTGCCACGCTCTCTGCCGTTCCAGTCGCCCGCCCAGTGTTCTTGGCCCCAGTCGGCGCGGCTCCAACTGCGGAATCGTGCCCCGTCAAAAACGCTGCCATCCGGGAAATCAAAGGTTTTCAGGTCGCCGTCGCGCTCACGCGCAAAGACGCGCAACATCTTGGAGTGTCCCCGGTCGGGGTCCGCGGCCATCGATTCATCGCTAATTCGGAATGTGGTGTCGTGCCGCGCCAGTTCTCGCAGGCGCATGGTGACATCGACGTGATTATGCTCGTTGCCGTATTGCGCGCTGATGATCGTGTACTCACCAGCGTCTTGCGCTGCTAACGTTCCCGCCAGAAGCGAGAATGTCATCACCAGGAAAACTGCGAATGCTTTTTTAGACATGTATTCCTCCTAATTACGTTGGCAGTGCGAGTATGTTTCTGTGCGATTTTATAAGAAAGAAAAGAAGGGGGATATGCAGTGCACGCTGGATGACGTACCAGTAAACGTACGAGAATAACGCGAGTTTACCTATCGGACTATGGCTTGGATAACGGCGAGATGCACGCAGGCCATTCTTCTTGACCGTCGATCCGGCGCAGTGTAGCATGCGATTGTTAGTTTGCGATTGGGCATCTCCCCCTATTTCCCGCCCCCTTGTAATTCGCAAATCACCGCGCTAAATTTTGTTTCCGTAAACCTTGAAAGGCCCGGGCCAGGTTTTTGTGCGCGATACCTCCTTTTTCAACAGCAGGGTTCTCGTCAAACGAGGGGCACTGATGAACCGTCCTATAAGGGCGCTTTGCACTTTTTTAACGATAATCACGGGATTTTTGCTGCCCATTCAGCGGTCATCGGGCGCGTCACAAACCCCAAGCCAGCCAGCCACCTCAACGCAATCGGTGCTTGACCAGGAGGAAATTCCCAGAACTCCGGAGAGGCTGGCGCGCGGCAAATACCTAGTCGAGGGATTGCTCCAATGCCCGGCCTGCCATTCAGAGACGGATTTCTCAAAGCGTCCGTCTGAACCGTTTTCTGGCAAAAGGTTGGGTGGTTCTATTTTCCCGAATTCGACGCTCCGTTTGCAGGAACCGAACCGCATCGTTGCCCCGAATATCTCCTCGGACCTTGACTATGGCGCCGGCAGGTGGAAAGACGCCGACTTTGTTCGTGCTTTGCGGCAAGGAATCGGACACGATGGGCGCACGCTGTTTCCGCTGATGCCGTATTTTTATTTCCGCAATCTTTCGGACGAGGATCTGGCGTCGGTGATCGTGTACGAAAGATCATCCGCGCCTGTGCATATCAAGCGTCCGAAGACGATTTTGTCGGAGCAGTTTAAGAAAGCGTTCCAGCCGCTCCCTCCCGTCGAACACGTCGCCGAGCCCGACCGATCAGATCGCGTTAAGTATGGAAAATATCTGGTCGTTGCGGGACACTGCCATGCTTGCCACACGCCTACGGACGACAGAGGTACTCCTTATCCGGATATGGAATTTGCCGGCGGAGCGCCGCTGTTTGGGCCGTGGCAAGGCGGGACGGAGATTCGAAGAGTGCATTCGTTGAACCTTACAGCCGATGCGTCCGGCATTTCGTATTTCGACGAGGCAATGTTTATCAATGTCATCCGCAATGGAGGCTTTCCGACGCGCCCACTTTCGAACATCATGCCTTGGGCGTATTTTAGGAACCTTACCGACGACGACCTTGGGGCGATTTTCGCCTACCTGCGCGCCCTGAAACCTGTTCGCCACCACGTTGACAATACCGAGCCTGCAACTTATTGCAAGCAGTGCAAGACGAAGCACGGTTTGGGATCGGCAAACTAGCGACTGCAAAGTCGCCTGCCTTCCCTACTGCTTTGGTTTGTCCTGTTCCTTAACGTCCCCCTTTGAAGTATCGGGAACTGCCTTGCGGCCCCAGCCGAAGCGCCTGCCGACGATGGCTTTTACGATGAGGTGATCTGTCGAACTGGTAGTGCCGACTCCGATGCCGAAGTTGAACTCCCACTTCGTGGAGACGTTGAGGTCAGTTGCGAGAAAGAATTGTTGCTGCTGATTGTGCAGCGTATCGAAGCTGGCGAGGTCTCCGTAGGCGGCATAGTATTCGACGCCGGCGTTAATCTTTTTTGTAAAGTCGTATCCCACCTTCGCATTTGGAGAAAACGCCACTCCCTGGCTCACGCTAGGCCCGTGCCATGAACGTTCTACTGCGGGGTTGAAGGCAAGATACCAACGTCCAATCTGCTTATCGATGATGGGCCGGATTTCCCAGGTCCAGGTATCGGGCGAAAATCGGGCGCGCTGATAACCAATCTCGGTCGATAGGCTGAGGCCCACGGGAAGATGCCAACTCTCGGGCGCACGCACTCGCGGCCGGATGTGGTCGCCCACCCATTGCACGCCTTGCCCGTTGCGCTCGCTGGTGAAGATGTAGAACCCGATTTCAGACCAGCTACTGACCCCCAGCGTAAGTTCGATGGTTTCGTGCGCGGCGTGGTTGGTAGGAAAGGTTCCGTCGGTCTGGTAGCGCGATCCGGGAGCAGCCTTGAATCCGTCGACGGTGAAATTGCTGTGCAGTTCCACCATCAAAGTTTTGGGCGCGACCGTATCGGAACCGTAGACCTGGACCTCGTAGTTGTCCTGGGCACGCGAGATTGATGCGGCTCCCATGAAGAAAGAGATAGCCAAGCTGAAGCGCAGAGCGATCAATAAACCTTTCACAATGCGGGGTCGAACCAACGCGCCCATCCTATGGGGCACCATTTAATTTTCTTAAGATGGATCATTGAGGGTTAACGAGAACTGGTATCGACGTAGGTGTCACCGACTGGCAAGTGATAAATAACGGAGTGTATGGCGGAGAGGGAGGGATTCGAACCCCCGGTACCCTTTCAGGCACGCCGGTTTTCAAGACCGGAGCCATCAACCACTCGGCCACCTCTCCGGAGCGTACATTTTTTATTATAGTGCGAGTGGATGGCTTGCTCTGGGGCAACTTCTGGATAAATGCGGGTTCAGCTGGCGGCGGTGTGTTCCGCCTGCGG
>JANYKL010000099.1 GCA_025361625.1 Acidobacteriaceae bacterium | reverse complement strand
TCTAACCAATATTCATCGACATTCCGGCTCTGAGAGAGCCGCGATCGTTTTACACAACTACGGCGCCCACCTTACGGTTGAAATTCAAGACCATGGAAGGGGGATTCCTAACGAAAAACAGAAACAACTCGCGGGATCAGGAGGTGGAGTCGGGTTCGCCGGAATGCGGGAACGCTTGCGGGAATTAGGTGGCGCTCTAGAAATAGAATCCACCGAAAAAGGTACTCTAATTCGCGCTAAATTTCCGGCTGAAAGGTGATGCTCCCCAAGGGATCTTCGCCCTACTGGAGACTGTTGACGTATTCCTAGATGATTGCTAAGGGCCGTTTTTATCCCAGGGCAACTTACAACTGTACAGATCATAGTTTCCGCATCGCCGACCATCCGCCCCGAATCGTCGCATCCTCGTCTAATCTGCTGTTCGCGCTATAATTACGTCCGCGCGGATGACGCTCACCTCCAGTACAAAACTCGGCCCGTATGAGATCCAGTCACCACTTGGTGCGGGTGGCATGGGTGAAGTGTATCGTGCACGGGACACTCGTCTGGACCGTATCGTTGCAATCAAAGTCCTCGCTTTTCGTCTTTCTTCTTCGGCGGAACTCAAGCAGCGTATCGAATGCGAGGCCAAAGCCATTTCATCTCTGAATCTAAATGTTAAAGGCAGGTGATGAAAAAACACCGCAATCCCATCCCGATCTCAATGCGGGCCTACCCTGCATCCTTGCTTGCTGCTTCCGTCCCTTTAGGATACGCGCGGTGATTGCTTGATATCCAGCTTGCTTTGGCGGGCCAGCAAGCGTCCTTTAATCTTTTTACGGAATCCGTGAAAAGTTCGCTTGCACCATGCTGGGGGTCTTGTGGCGCCCGCATAAAGTACAGGCATCAGGTCACTCAGCAGAACTAACCTGGTAGGTATGGGTTCGAACCAGGTAAGCGAATGGAGTCGTCTACTTATTTCGAACCAAACCGGGGACATCGCCCTCATTAGATTAAAAATCGTTGCGCTTGAAAAGGCTCGCAAAACTTGCACCGATAGCAAGGTTAAGATGGCGATTGATTTCTGCATTGCGGCAGAGAAGCGGAAGTTGACTTTCTGTAATTTAAACCAGAATGCATTTTCGAAAGATGCAGGTGACCCTCGGCAGCGGCTGCAAGTCTGTTTTTCGGGAAAAGATAAAGCCGGGGAATCTGTCCTATCTCAAATTCGATTCATTGTTGGGAATTGGCCATCCATAAGGACCGCCCCTTGCAAGCAAGTAACTTCGAACAGCTCAAGTGCCGTTTGGGGTTAAGTAAGCAACCAGCGTGAGAGTGTCCGGCGATCGCCGTCCGCTTATGCGGACGAACGGATGCCGTATTCCACGAATTCGTGGCGTGGCGATAATTATCGTCCGCGACGGAGCAGAAAAAAACTACAAATACAAGGATAATGACCAAGCTGCCCGGCCAGATACGTAGATCACCGTCCACCGATCTCACCCATCAGCGAGTGCTCCGATGGGGGTGTCAAGGCCTCGCGCGCGAGGATGGCCTGCAGGTATTCATCCGGTGTCATAAAGGCTCGGTCAGCTCTCTTTTGCCCGCTGCGCCGGGGCGGGTTATTCCTTTACACCGGTCAAGAATGCTTCGTGACAAGTCAAGTCGCTTTCGCCAAAGCATCCGTTTGTGATCGCATTGCATTTTCCTGACGGAGTCGTCGAAACCGGACTGCTCCAGTGCCCTCCAGAGAAAAGCGCCGCAACGCTCACCTCCAGCATTCAGCAGTGCCACTATCTCTGGTCCAGTTTGAGAACAATAGTAGCGAAATCGCGGCCGTTTTCTGCAATTTCCAGTGGAATCCAGGCGGATTTCTCTGCACTTCAGACTGTATGGCGGAGAGAAAAGGATTCGAACCCTATTACCTTTTTTTCAGTTACGTACAAGCTCGGCTTTGCGAGACGGTAGGTCCTTATTTTACCGGAATTGAGAAAGCCAATCGGGCTAGCTAAAAGCCAAGTTGCTTTCGCTCCATCATCGGCTCGTGATCGCATTCCATTGGTCCAGGGGAACCGCTGGAACCGCTCGATGCTCCTCGGCTTCTTCACTCTCCCGAGAAGTTCTTGGTTCGAGAGTTGGGCCCGCCGTATTCGTTGGGGCGGAGACCCCCTGCCCCTCCCTGCTCGAAGAAATTGTCGGCCCCATCCCGCTGCGCTCCTCAGGCTGGAGTGCATTTTTTCTCTTCCGTAGAACGGTGAGCGCACACCCTCGGCGTACTTCTTCTCTTCTGAGGTTCTCTTATTCTCTCTTAGGAGGGGGCTGATGAGAGGGCCGAATTTCGAAATCTTCTCCCGGACCCTCGATGCTCCTCCGCTTCTTCACTCTCTCGAGAGATGGCGGGCCCAACTCTCGAACCTTCCGGTTACAGCCGTACCCGCTTCGAGCTTTCAGACCACTCGAGAACATGTGCCGTCGGGATGGTCCTCTGGCTTGCCGTTGACCAGCACCGCATCAACTTTAACGCGGCGATTCGATGCCAAAATTCCAAGACAGTAGCCGCAGTCGGGCCATCGTGCGGACCCTCTTGGTGAGATAAACTAAGCACGGCATCATGCGTAAAAATTAGGCTTTCGGGAGTCGGCCAAGGCAAGAATTCGGGGGAGTAGTCTGGTGATAGCAGCGAAAAACTACGACGTTCTGTCAGTAAGCGCTAAAGTCCGCGCTGAGCAACGATTGGTCCACATTTTGAGGGGTTTACCCACTAGTATAGCCAGTAGTTATCGACCCCTTTATTTATAACTGTACTTAACCCATTCATTCCATTACACTTAACAGTGCGATTCCGCACGAATAACAAGAATTTCGCGTAATTTTACTCATTTTGGGTAAAAAAAGCCGTCAGGATTGGCACCGACGTGTCTGCAAGTTACAGATAACACAGAACTTAATGGTGGACACATAGTTTTCGCGGCGAAAGCATGATAATCAATCAAACGCATCTTTTGGGGGGGTTATTTGCAGCTTGCCTTTCACAGGGGGACAGGGCCCTGGCGGGCCCAACTCTCGAACGATGGGCTCGAAGAGGGCGGAGACTCCCTGCCCCTCCCTGCTCGAAGATATTGTGGGCCCCATCTCGCTGCGCTCCTCGGTCTGGACTGCGAGTTTTTGTATTAGTACAACGGTGCGCGCTCACCGTCGGCGTACTTCTTCTCTTCTGGGGGTTCTCTTCTTCTCTCTCTAGGAAGGGCTGATACGATGGGGCCGAATTTCGAAACCTTCTCCCTCACCCTCGATGCGCGTCAGGTCTTGCACTCTTGCTCGAAGGAACGGCGGGCCCAACCCTCAACATTGGGCCCATGGGGCAACCGAAATTGACAGGTATCCAACGAACCTAATCAGTCGTAAAGATTAGCCAGCGCGTCTGCGGCTAATCTCACAGAGTTTAGGCGGGCTTGAACGTAGTGCAACTGACTCGTGTCGACATTTTTATGGCGAAGCATCGTTGCAATGTCTCTGGGAGTTCCTAACGTTTGCGCCAGTGTTGCGACCGTGCGGCGTAATATCTGGAAATTCACTCTCGCAATTTTCGCCGACTTTCGAATCGGTTCAAGGTTGCGTCGCAGCCAATTCTCCTTGTACCACAAGTGCCCCGATTTCGTCCCGAAGATGTAATCGTCGCTCTTCGAAAACATAGTGGTCACTCGAAGCGCTTTTAGTCTCTCAACCATAGAGTCAGGTAGGAACACGATCGTCAAGTCCCTGTGCGAGTTTTCGTCCGTCGTCTTCGTATAATCGCGGATATCGCCACGGTAGACCGACTCGGTGATATTCAACAGTTTATTTTCCGTGTCGAGTGACTTCCATCGTAGGGCGAAAATCTCGGATGGTCGCAGACCTGTTACTAGTATAAGACGAAGCAGAACATTGTCCGCTCCGCCGGAATTTGCTAACAGCCTCTTTACCTCCTCGACAGACAAGAAAGGTTTTTCAATTTTCTTTAACTTAGGAACCTTGAGCAATCGGGCAGGCGATTTATGAATGAAGTCCTGCTCGACAGCTTCTGCAAAGATGGAGCGAAGAAATATACGAAGATGTTTGGTGAGCGAACCGCTATAGCCCTTTGCGATGGCGTTTAACCAGACCTGCAAAGCAACTGATTCGACCCTTTCAAGCGGTACCCGTCCAAACTTCGCAACAATGTAGGACAAAATCTCCTCGTTCGTTTTCTTCGTGCTCTCCCGCCATGAACCTTCCCGCAAGGGTTGCCAGCGAAACTCAATGAACCACTCGAGGGTTTTGCGGCTGTCTTCTCGCAAGCCCAGCTCCGCCTCGACACGGATGCGGAGTGCTTTGCGTGCCTCTACTTTCGTCATCTCTTTGAGCGTACCAATCCTATAAGTCCTCTGACGGCGAGCCTTTCTGCCTTTCGCATTGTCAAAGTGCCATGTCGAATACGCACCGAACCAATTCTTGCCGATTTTTCGCACGGTACCATTCTGTTCGCGCATAACTTTTTTAGTTCGTAGGGTTGTAAGCAGTGTTGTAACGACTTCGCTTAAGCAAAGTATAACACCATTGTTTTGTTGGAGCGGGAGACCGGGATCGAACCGGCGACATCCAGCTTGGGAAGCTGGCGTTCTACCGCTGAACTACTCCCGCTCAGCTTGCCTAGATTAACATTCGCATCATTGCAAAACAACGCGCCGTTTGCCCAGAAATCTCGCCTGTCGCTTAGACGGAACTCGACGATAAAGTAAAGTGGATTCATGCCCCGCGGTAACCGAGAACTGATTTTTCCCAAACATTTTGATGGCAAGCGCTTCTACAACCCAACCGCTCAGCAGGCTTCGGGACTTTTTAACGTTCTTCGGTGGAAACTCACCAGCCGTCCTGAAGCCTCGCCAGACTTTGTTGACGATGTAAAGCCGAGGGTTCCACCGAAACGAATCGAAGGAAGCGGGTTGCGGACGACGATGGTCAACCACTCTACTGTGCTGCTGCAAGAGCGGCGCTTCAATATTTTGACGGATCCAATTTGGTCCGAAAGGTCGAGCCCGCTTTCATGGATCGGTCCACGGCGCCACCGTAAACCGGGAGTGGAACTCGACAATCTCCCGGCAATTGATGCGGTGTTGCTAAGTCACAATCATTACGACCATCTTGATCTCCCCACACTTCGCCAACTAGCGTTTGCGGAAAAGTCGACTTATGTTGTTCCGTCTGGAGTTGGGCAACTGCTGCGCAGCAAAAATATCGGCCCGGTGCACGAACTTGATTGGGGCGAGCATTGTTCGTTTCCGGGCTTTACTGTTCATTGTGTCCCGGCCTATCACTTCTCCAGTCGCAGCGTGAGCGATCGCAATAAGACTTTGTGGTGCGGCTACGTGATCGAAACTGAGGATCGCCTCGTCTATTTTGCTGCCGATACTGGATTCGGCCCGCATTTTGCGCAGATTCGTGAGAAGTTTGGATCGCCCGAATTGGCGCTGCTCCCGATTGGAGCTTATGAGCCCCGTTGGTTCATGGGCCCAGTTCATCTTGCTCCCGAAGAGGCGGTTCAGGCGCACAAAATTCTTGGCGTTCGGACTAGCATCGCGATTCATCATGGAACTTTCGCTTTGGCGGATGATGCGATCGATACGCCGCGAAGACGACTTTCGGAGTGCGGCAAGCCCGATTCGTTTCTTGTTCTGGCCAACGGCGAGTATGTGGAAACAGGGATCTAAGGCTACCCGCGTATTCGGTTGCCTTTATCATCGCCGGTTCCGTAAGATTCGAGCTCGGGTATTTGATTTCAGGGTGCGCCTATCAAACGCGGGAGAGTTCATGAAAGCAGATTCCAATCAACAGAAGAGCAAGTCGCGCCGCAATTTTTTGCGGACAGGAGCAGGGGCGACGCTCGCAGCCACCGCTTATCCTGCATTTGGAGCGGTTCGGACGAGCGGCCTCAGTGCTGCGCGCGAGGCTGGAAATGCCGAGGTGGCCGACTTTGAACTCGACGAGATCACAATTGACGGATTGCAGAAGGCGTTTGAGTCTGGCCGCTACACCTCTCGTGCCGTCACCGAAAAGTATTTGACGCGCATCCAGCAGATCGACAAAGCAGGACCGATGCTGAACTCGGTGATCGAAGTGAACCCCGAAGCATTGCAGATTGCGGACAGTCTCGATCAGGAGCGCAAATCAAAAGCTCCGCGCGGTCCGCTTCACGGGGTGCCTGTGTTAATCAAAGACAACATCGATACGGGCGACCGCATGAACACAACTGCCGGCTCGCTTGCGCTTTTAGGGTCCCCAGCGTCGAGAGATGCATTTGTAGCCGCGCAACTGCGCAATGCCGGAGCGGTAATACTCGGTAAAACCAACCTAAGCGAGTGGGCGAATATTCGTTCCAGTCACGCAACCAGCGGTTGGAGCGGGCGCGGCGGGCTCACGCGCAATCCTTATGCACTCGACCGTAACCCTTGCGGCTCCAGTTCGGGCACGGGCGCGGGAATTTCCGCAAACCTCGCAGTCGTGGGGATCGGCACGGAGACCGATGGCTCGGTCGTTTGCCCTGCTTCGGCGAACGGCCTTGCCGGATTGAAGCCAACAGTTGGTTTGGTTAGCCGGGGCGGCATTATTCCCATCTCGCATAGTCAGGACACTGCCGGCCCGATGGGACGGACAGTTCGCGACATTGCAATTCTGCTTGGTGTGATGGCAGGTGCGGACCCTGAGGACAGTGTCACCGCCCACAGTCGCGGCAAAGGCGCGGCTGACTACACAAAATTTCTCGATCCATCGGGATTGAAGGGGGCGCGACTGGGAATTTCGCGAAAATATTTTGGCTTCAGCGACGCGGTTGATAAGTTGATGGATAGCGCGATTGCGGCCATGAAGCAAGCGGGCGCTGAGATCGTAGACCCGGCAGATATTCCGTCGTTCGGAAAGTTTGATGACAGCGAGATGGTTGGTTTTCTTTATGAACTCAAGGCCGGCCTTGCCGCATATTTCAAGCGACGGGGGAACACCTCCGTGAAGAGCCTGAAAGATGTGATCGCTTTTAATGAGCAGAATCGCGAACACGAAATGCCGTATTTCGGGCAAGACATTTTCATAAAATCAGAACAAAAGGGCGGGCTTGATTCGAAGGAATATGTCGATGCCGTAGCTCTCAATCAGCGAATGAGTCGGGCCGAAGGTATCGATGCGGTGATGGATAAATTTAAACTTGATGCCCTTGTCGCTCCAACTGGCGGCCCGGCTTGGGTTACGGACTTGATCAACGGCGACCATTCCGCCGGAGGGAGTTCGAGCGCCGCCGCCGTGGCCGGGTATCCGAATATCAATGTGACGGCGGGCCATCTTTGGGGATTGCCAGTTGGAATCTCTTTCTTCGGGCGTGCATGGAGCGAACCAACTCTTCTTAAGATTGCTTATGCCTTTGAGCAAATGACGAAGGCTCGCCAGGCGCCAAAATTCCTGCGCACAATTGATGACGATGCCTTGGGACGTTTGCCATAATTTGCCGGGCGAGTTTTAGCGCGAGAAGAAGAGACTAGGAAACAGAAGTCTAAACAGAAGTCTCGACAGAAGTTTAGTTTTGGGGCGAGGCTGGCTTAGATTCGTCTGTATTCGGATTGGCCTGCTTTGCTTTTTTCAACGGCTCAGTGCTCGCAGCCATCGTGTTCTCAAAGCTTATGGAGCCCGTAGAATTCGACTGCTGGCCCCCCTCGGGCTGAAGCAAAGCCGGGGTTGCGAACAGCGGTTCTTCCCTGACAGGTTCAGTCTGCATCGGCGCTTGCATTGGACGAATTCCTTTTGCTTCCACGATGGACCAGCGCCAGTCTTCGTCTGGTCCTGGAGAGATTCCAATATTTTCACGGAAGGCTGTCGTACTAAATGGCGTAGCCTGCGCCTTCAGATGGTAGAGCAGAGTTACGTCGGAATGACGTTCCGGCGCGACCATGGGCATCGATTGCGACGCGGGCAGCACGCGGGCTTGCGTTGAGAGTGCCGCACTTTGCCCTGGCTTGCGTTCCAGCGTCACGCCGACTGTTATTTCTCGCAAATTCCAATCCGTTCCATTGAACACTTCAAGTTGCAAGTTCTCATCTTGAATCGTGCCAGGACCATCGATCTTGAGCAATTCGGTAAGCGGAAGATCTTCGACAAGCACAGGCTTTATGAGCAACGAGGCGGCGCGCGCGTTGAATGACAAGTTGCAAGTGACGTCCGGTGAAGAGACTTTGAGCGTATTGCTCGCCGCGTCAACCGAGAAAACTGTGCTATTGGGCTTTACCGGCCGGGCGTTCTTGGCCTCTTCCATCACCTCGGAGAGGTTGTCGTTGTCGATGATGGAATGCAGCGGATCAGGCGCATGTTGTGGAAATTGCTGAGCTTTGTTCTGACGAATACCGCGGGCCAGATCGCCGAGCGACGGGACGTCATCCTGCGCTCGAAGTGAGAGGGGAGCTACGGCTGCCCCGAGCAGCAGGCAAAGAGCGAACTTTGATCTCGTAAATCTGGCTTGCATAACGGAGGGGGCTGAACAAACTTCATGGACTCAGCTTCCCCTTGAGAAATTTTAGGCGAGAAGTAACAGAAAAAAAGTTACGAAAGGAACACCGCGGTACTAGCCCCTCCGGGAAAAGGAACCAGCCAGCAGGAAAGAAGAGATGGAACAGAAAGGCACGGACAGCAGCGACCACGACCCTTAATGGAGGACAACGGAGCGCCCGAGCGATTCTGACGCATTGCACAGCTACAGCAGGCCACAGGTCCGAAAACGGCTGGTGGGATCGCTGATCGTCATTGGCTGCCGTCTGAATACCCAGCGTGCCACTGCTATGCCCAGTGCCGCATAAGCCAAATGCCAGATTTTCATAATCGCCCCCGCACCGGATGCCTTGTTAGGGGAGAGTCTACGACGGTCCGGTCGTGAGACCAAGGTATGCCGGAATAATCGAAGGGTCTAGTCCCCAAAGGTGCTAAGGAGTAGGACAGCCGTAATACCGGGTAACCCTGCCTAGTAACTACTAAAAGAGTCACCCCAGATAAATTACGGAACTCGCTCAGTTATGAACTCGCTCACTATGAAGCCGCGTCGATCCAACCGCCGCCAACTACGATGTCTCCGTCGTAAAACACGGCAGCCTGGCCAGGTGTGAGAGCGCGTTGCGGCTCATCGAAGGTGACCTTCACTTCATTAGGGCCTGTCGGTTCAATCATTGCAGGGGCAGGCTGATGACGATGTCGAATCTTAACAGTAACTCGCATTGGACCGACAAGTTCGGTACGCGAGATCAAGTTCACTCGACTTGTCGTGAGGCATGATGAGTAGAGTTCTTCGTCCTTGCCAACAACGACTTGACGGGAGTCATTCTTAATCTGGATAACATACAGCGCTGAGCCGGTCGCAACTCCTAGCCCCTTGCGCTGTCCGACGGTAAAGTTGTGCACGCCGGCGTGTTCGCCGATTACCTTGCCATCCGTGGTAACCATCTCGCCGCTGACATCGGGCGGTTGCTCGCCCTGCTCGCTCAGGTAGGCTTCTAGAAAGCGCTTGTAGTCTCCACCGGGAACGAAGCAGATCTCCTGCGAGTCCGGCTTCTCCGCAATGACCAACTGGTGCTGTCGAGCAAGTTCGCGCACCTCGGGCTTGTTCATCTTTCCCAGCGGAAATAACGTCCGGCTAAGCTGACCTTGTGTCAGCCCAAAAAGAAAATAGGTTTGGTCCTTCGAGTTGTCCGTTGGGCGCTTTAGCAGCCAGCGTCCAATCCGGTCATCGAACTCCACGCGAGCGTAGTGCCCGGTCGCGACCTTCTCAGCTCCAATTTGTCTGGCCACAATGAGAAGCTGATCAAACTTCAAGTGATTGTTGCAGAGACTGCACGGGATCGGAGTACGCCCGGCCAGGTACTCTTCGACGAATGGCCGCACTACGTCGCGCTCGAAGCGCTCCTCGTGATTGATTACGTAGTAAGGAATTCCGAGAGTTTCGGCAACACGGCGGGCATCGTAAACGTCATCGATGGAGCAGCATCGTCCCTGGACGGATTCGGGCATGCCCGCCCGACCAGAGAGACGTCGCTGGTTCCAAAGCTGCATGGTGAGGCCAACGATATCGTGGCCTTCAGCGCGCAACATGGCCGCAACGGTTGAGGAGTCGACTCCTCCCGACATGGCAACGGCGATGGTTTCAGACGGCATTCAGTCAGCTTTTTTTAACTTTGGTTGTCAGCTTCTAACCTGGAGTTCTGCTTTTGGTGATGACTTCGAGGAGTGCCACACCGGCGACAGCTCCCGCAGCCTTGCCACCGTTGCCGGTATCAATTTTATCGCGAAGTTTACGTCTTCTTTCGTATTCTGCTTTCCGAGGCTGAGGCGAATGCTCGCCTTGGCCCGATCGGGACGCAACCCCATGGCGGTCAAAACATGCGAGGGCTCGATGGCTCCCGAAGAGCACGCAGCTCCGGTCGATACTGCCAGCCCCTTCAAGTCAAGTGCGATGACGAGAGCTTCGCCTTCGATACCATCGAAATAAATATTGGTCGTGTTCGGCACTCGAGCGCCGCCTCCGTTTAATCCGGAGGCTTCGATTTGCAACAGTTCTGCCTCGAGGCGATCTCGCTCCTGCGCCATTCTGAGGTCGGCACCGCTCTTTAAGGCTTCTGAGGCTAGTTCGGCCGCTTTGCCTAAGCCTACGATGCCGGGAACGTTTTCTGTACCCGCTCGACGGCCACGCTCATGGCTTCCACCGTGCAGCATCGCGTCCAATCGCGTTCCTTTACGGATGTAGAGGGCGCCGACCCCCTGAGGCGCGTGCAGCTTGTGCCCCGATATCGTCAATAGATCACAGCCTATTTGATCGACGGCCAAGGCAATCTTCCCGGCCGCCTGCACCGCGTCGGTGTGGAAATAGACGTCCGCCTCGTTGGCGATTCTACCGATCTCACTTACAAACTGCACCATGCCAGTCTCGTTATTAGCCATCATGACGCTTATGAGCTTTGTGTTCGCTCGCAGGGCACGTTTCACGTCCGCTGGATCGACGAGACCCCGGCCGTCGACCGGAACAAATGTTACCTCGCATCCGTTGGATGCCAGATGTTTACAGGCATTCAGCACCGCATGATGCTCGATGGTTGACGAGATGATGTGATCGCCGGACTTCGTCAAGCCGAAGATCGCCAGATTATCGGACTCGGTGCCGCCGCTGGTAAACACGATTTCGGAGGCACGGCATCCGAGTAGTCCAGCCACTGACACGCGCGCTCGCTCGATTGCCCCCCGCGTCTCTTGCCCATGATGATGAATCGAAGACGCGTTGCCGAAATGCTCGCCATAAAAAGGCAACATCGCCTCGAATACCTCAGTCAATAGCGGAGTCGTAGCGTTGTTGTCGAGGTAGACGCGACCAGACATTTTCTTATTGTAATGGGTCAAGTGGCGACATGCTTGCAGCGGGAGGATTTGGGAGGGATTTGGCTGGATAGAACGAGGCGCAGCTAGCCGCGCCTCCGCAGAAGGATTGGAACGTTCAATAATCAGTGGCCTTCGGCCATCTGGGGGGTATGCTCGCCTAAAGTGAAGGTGACTTGCGCGATCGCGTGGGGCGGTACCGTCACTGATTTGCTCCATATGATCGGGTCGGAGAAGACGGGGCGCTTCAGGCGCACCTGGGTTGCGAGATCGTACACCGAACTCTCGCCGGTCGTTCGCCATCCTTCATGCCAAGCCACAATTTCGTAGGTTCCGGGCGGCACGTTGGTGAGCTCGAAGTTGCCGTTCTCGTCCGTCACCGCGTAGTAAGGGTGCTTCGCGACGATCATTTCTCCGTTCATCCACACGTGGCCCGCATTGCAACGGAGACTGACGACGCCATCACGCGTCATAGGTCGGCTAATCTCCTGTCCCTGCGCCGTGAAAGGAAGGTTATAGTCAGCGCTACCGGACATATGCACGGTATGCAGCAGTGGATCGCTACTCTTGACTGAGAGGGTTGCCTGCACCGGCACCAGTAGGAGGTGAGGTTCGTAACGACAGCTTTTCTGGTTGAGAGTCCGGCGCGATAAGGGAAGGTCCATCGCTTTCCCCTGCGTGATGTTTCGCAGAAACACGACCGTATTTGCGACCCCTCCGTTTGGAGAAAGCAAGAGGCGTTCTAAGTCTCTGTGCTTTTGCCCCAATGGATCGCAAACTTGGGTGTCTTTATTAATTTCTGAAGCGCCTAGGTGGGGCGCTGCCCCCTGCCATGAAACCGTCCCGTGTATGCTTCCTCCATTCTCCACCGAGACGACTTGATAACCATTTTGAGCGGATGACGGTTGGGCGCCGAATACAGCGAGACAAATGGCAGTAAGCCACAAGAAAGGTTTCATCTATTCACCTATATGCCTACGACAGGCGAAAGTTCAAAACAAAGGCAGTAGTCTCGGGAGAGAGAGGTCGACGAGTGTGGACTCCCATCGGCCGTCAAAAGTGTGTTTATCGGAACGTAACCACCGCTTGGGTATGAGGATAGAACGATGACCCAAGGCCAATCAAATGACTTAGGGACATGGCCTTCGGTGCCTAAACTGGGCAAAGGCGTTATAAAATGCCAGGCCGCCAATCATTTTGCAGGGATCTGCTTGGCCCGCGCAAGATTCACCGTGTAGAGTGGAGGGTCGCCGCTGTCAGGTGATCGGATAAGTTCAAAAAAACTGCAGGAGATTATTAAGATGAAGGCGAGATTGGTAATTTTCACACTTTTGGGCTGGTCTTTCTTAACGGTTCCGCTAGCAGTTGCTGACGAAGGTATGTGGCTGTATAACGCCTTCCCGGCGGCTAAGGTCGAAAAGCAATATGGTTTTACGCCTACCCAACAGTGGCTGGACCACCTGCGGCTTTCTTCAGTCCGCTTCAACAATGGAGGCTCTGGGTCGTTTGTATCAGCGGACGGACTGGCTTTCACGAATCATCACGTTGGGGCCGACTGTATTCAGAAGCTCTCAACCTCTGGAACTGATCATATGAAATCTGGCTTTTACGCCAAAACGAAGGCTGAGGAGGCGAAGTGTCCCGACCTCGAGTTGAATGTCTTGATGGGCATCGATGACGTCACCGCCAAAATAAAATCTTCTTCGCCGACGGGCACTTCTGCCGCCGCAAGCGGGCAGGCGCAACGCTCGGCGATGAGCGCCATTGAGCAGGAATGTGCAAAGTCAACCGGCTTGCGCTGCGACGTAGTGACGCTATATTCGGGGGAAGTTTATAACCTCTACAAGTACAAGAAATATACTGACGTGCGCCTGGTCTTTGCGCCGGAGTTCGACGCTGCATTCTTCGGCGGCGATCCCGATAACTTTACCTATCCGCGCTACGATCTCGACATCACATTCTTCAGGATTTACGAAAATGACAAACCTGTTCATCTCGATAATTATTTGCAGTGGTCGAAGGCCGGGGTAAAAGATGGAGACCTGATTTTTGTTTCTGGCCATCCGGGAAATACGGATCGTTTAAAGACCGTCTCTCAATTGCAATTTCTAAGAGATGTTGATTTCCCCACACGCCTTGGCCTCTACAAGCGTCGCATTGCCATGTTGCAAAAGTTCAGTGCCGAATCAGAAGAAAACGCTCGTATATCCCAGGAAGACATCTTCGGCGTGCAGAACTCGTACAAGGCAATTAACGGCGAGTATGAGGGCTTGCTGGATAAGACAAAGATGTCGGAGATCGAGTCAGCAGAACGCGAGCGCGAAAAAGCTTACAAAGCAAAGCATTCTAGCGAGGCGAATCCCTGGCAAGAAATCTCAAACGCCGTGAAAGTGAATCGCGAGATTTACAAGCAACTGACCTTTGTCGAGCGCTTGCGTGGCTTTAACGGAGACCTCGCGGCGTTTGCCCGCGAGATAGTTCGGGCCGCGGACGAGAAGCCAAAGCCAAACGGTGATCGACTTCGCGAATTTCGCGACTCCGCGCTTCCCTCACTTGAACAACAGCTTTTTAGCACTGCGCCAATTTACAAGAAGCTCGAGACAGCACAGCTCGCACTTTCACTCGCGCTACTTCAAGAAACGTTAGGCAGCGACGATCCGGCGGTAAAGATCGTACTTGGCGGCAAGGCCCCGGAGCAGGTGGCAAGTGATCTGGTTGCTGGAACTAAACTGGAAGACGTCGCCTTCCGTAAACAGCTTTACGAGGGTGGTAAAGCGGCGGTCGACGCCAGCACCGATCCACTGATCGTCATGATGCGCAAGATCGACCCCGAAGCCCGCTCCGTGCGCAAACGCTTCGACGATGAGGTGGATTCCATCTTTCGTCGCGACGGCGCCACCATCGCGCGCGCTCGCTTCGAGGTTGCTGGCTTCACGCAGCCTCCAGATGCGACTTTTACACTGCGTTTGAGCTACGGAACAGTAAAGGGCTATAAGGAAAGCGGCAAAGATGTTCCGTATTACACCACGTTTGAAGGCGCGTTCAAGCATGCCGATGAACATGGTGATAAGGCTCCGTTCAATCTGGCGCCGAGCTGGCGGACGATGAAGTCAAAACTGAACCTGCAAACTCCGCTCAACTATGTTTCGACGGCAGACATTATCGGAGGAAACTCGGGCAGCCCGACGGTTAATAAGAATAATGAAGTCGTAGGAATTATTTTTGACGGCAACATTCAGTCTCTGGTCCTGGATATTTACTACGACGATCGAGAAGCACGGGCGGTACATGTAGATTCGCGAGGAATCATTGAAGCGCTTCGCAAGATTTACGGTGCCGATGCCTTGGCGGACGAGTTGACGGGAGCAAAAGCCAGCGTCGGCAATCCCGGAAAAGATTAGCGAAAGCTTATTCCGGCCAGAGCGAGGCCGCTGTCTTGCTGAGGATTTGGTCACGCGTGGCGAGGTCTATCGGCAGGGCCTTGAAGTCTTCCAGATTTTGCTTGATATCGGGAACACCGGGGCCTGGCCAATCCGTTCCGAAGAGTGTCTTGTGGGCTATCTCTTTGAGTCGCGGGAAGTACGTGAGCAAACTTTTTGGCGGGATGCCGCTGATATCCAGATGTACATTGGGATGACGGCGGATGAGAAAAAACGCAGTCTCCATCCAAAGCGGGCGGCCACCGTGCGCCAGCAGTATCTTTAGTTTTGGAAAGTCGACCGCGACATCATCGACAAAAATCGGATTTCCGTACTTGTTGCGCGCTCCCGGAAATATTGACGTGCCGGTGTGAAACATGACCGGGATTCCGTTGGCCTCCGCGGCCCGGTAGATGATCTCGAGTTCTTTCACTCCGTTCAAATAATCGTTGGGATAAAGCAGTTGATGGGGTGGATGGATTTTGATCATCCGGATGCCGAGTTTCAGAATGTGTTCAACATCCGCCATGACGTTTGTCGTGTGTCGCGGATGCAAACTGCCGCACGAGATCAATCTTTTCGGGTCATGCCTGGTGTAATCAGCCACAAAGTCATTCACTGCTGAGGTGAAGCCCATGACCTCGGGGGCCACATAGTTGATCAACACCGCGCGATCGACTCCACAACCATCCAGATAATTTAGAAATGCTTTAGGGGAGCGGCAGTATTCCTCGATCTCAGCAAAGTTCGCGCGCTTGTGTTTCATTAGGGCAAGCGCGCGCGGATTGAACAATTCAACCGGCTCGATGTGGATGTGACAATCGGTGATCAAGAATGGTTCACCGCATTCGCTTCGTTGAGGAGGCGCTCAGTATAAAGGAATTTTGGGGTCAACGGTGCGCGCCCACCCATCGATGCCGCCGCGCATCGATTGCACGTTTTCGAAACCTTGCTGCCGCAGCCAGTTGGTCACACTTAGCGAGCGAACGCCATGATGGCAGAGGACGACAATGTGATCGTCGGGATCAAGCTCCTGGTGCGCCCGCGCGGGAACTTCACCCATGGGAATCAGCTTTGCGCCCTCGATCTGCGACGCGTTAACCTCCCAAGGTTCACGAACATCAAGAAGCGTGAAAGTTTCCCCACTTGTCTGGAGTGCCTTCACCTGCGTAGGCGAGATCTCAAATTCCATAAATAATGCAGCTTTGTGCAGTGAATTTAGGCTGCTACCCGCTTCTCTCGATGATGCTGGTCGGCTGCGCCACCTATTGTAGTCAAACTAACGACACCAGCGAGCGCCCACAAGACGCCGGTCGCGATACGAGCGCTGCGGACGTCGCCGGTCGGGATGTTGTGCCAGATCGTTAATCCGAAGCCAACCAAGAAATTTGCTACCAACAGACCAAAAAAAACTTTTTCTCGCAGGCAGCGAGTGTCGAACGCCAGCGCGACGAGCAATACGATCCACACAACGTAAGTTGCCGCCGTCCAAGCGTCATGCGGCCACTCGTATTGTCTTCGGCTAACGTGAAGGAATGAAATCCAGGCGAAGTAAGCACACGCGAGAAACCCAGCAAGCCCCCAAATTGCGCTGCGGCACATCTGATGGCCGGAGGCGTAGGGAGAGAGGCCACCGGCCGTAACGGGCGCTTGTGTCAGTTCCCTGTCCATCGTGGTAGCCGCTTTTCCAGAAAAGCCATAATACCCTCACCTGCGTCATGGGTGGTACTGAGCTCTTCCAAATATATCTTCTCAGCGCGTGTTAACCCTTTATCAAAGTGATTCGCGTCCCACGCGTAGATGGCTTTTTTGGCGTGAGCCAGAGCTGCCGGGCTCAGGTCGCGAATCTGGTCGAGAACGTCCCCGACTAGCATTGATAATTCGTCGCTACGAGCCGATCGGTTGGCGAGGCCGAGGGCTACAGCTTCGTCACCCGAAAAATGGCGGCCTGTAAGGATGAGTTCCGAGGCGCGCTTGTGTCCGACCACCGCAGCGAGGGCGGCCGCCGCCACCGGCGGGTAGCAGCCTAACTTAATCTCGGGGAAACCCCAAGTCGCGTCGCGGGAAGTGTAAACCATATCGCAGACGATGGCGATTTCAGCTCCGCCGCCAAGGCATTTTCCGCCGACCGAGGCGATTGTGACCTTTCGCGAGGCAATAATGGCGCGAATCACATCGTGAAAGCTGCCCAGCATCTCTCGAATTGTCTCGGGCAAATGTGCCCCAATGTCGACCCCGGCTGAGAAAGCCTCGCCGGTGGCACCCTTAAAGAGAATGACGGAAACGTCTGGACGCGATTCGATATCGGCGAGCGCAAGCCTCAATTCCCGGGCCATCGCGAGGTCAATCACATTCAGCGGCGGGCGGCACAACGTGATGCTGGCGACCGGCAACTCGAGCTTGACCTGGATTGAGGTGCCAAATTGGACTGTCATATAAATTGGGCGAGCTTAAGCGCCCGCCCCGGATCGATCAAATATTGATTGCCGATTTACGCGGCTCGGCGATGGTTGAAAGCGGATCGCGCGCCCCTACTTTTTCTTTAATCCATTTCTTTTCGTTGCGGATGATATCCAAAAGCAAGACCTTATCCTCGGCGGCCGGCAAACTTTCCTTGCAGTGCTGCTCATACCCCTTGTCATCGAGCATCTCGCCGGTCTCGCAGTGAAATTTTTGGCCAGCCCAACGCCCAATACTCCGATTGAAACGAATATCCGGAGTGTAGAAGTGCTTCTCTCCCGCCTGGAGGATAGAATTCAGGCGCTCGACTAAACCCGAAACCTCTTCCCGATACAAGTGACGGCTGTAGTCGTTCAGGTCATCGAGATCGGCGACAGTGTCATTCTTTAGTTCGTCGTAGCGTCCTTTGATGCCCCACACATAGGCCCAATGCGCCGATGAGGAGTGGTCGGTGCCGAATAAGTCAAACGAGCTTGAAATCCATTTGTTCAGATATTTTTGCAGCAGCCAGCGCGGAATCACACCGGCTTCAACAACCCGGCGCAGGCCATCATTGCCGGTTCCCATGTGAAAGGCTTCTTCACGCAACATGTATGAGGTCGATCGCCCAAGTGGGGCGAAAGATGAGTATTTCAGCATTTGGAGCTGAAACTTGCCGTCACGATCGACAAAGTCTGTGTAGGTGAAAAAATCGAGCCAGTTATCGACATCGACGTTGAAAGTTCCAAGCAATCGCTTATTCTCAAACGCCCGGCGCTCAAGCATTTTTTGCGCTTCCACTTTACCGGATGATCCAAAAAAGTCGATCAGCAGGGCGCACATCTGCCAGCCATGACGCATTTCCTCAATCATGACGCGCGTGATTGCGCGCCTGTCCCACTCCGTGGGAGCGGTCTCAAACAAATTGCGCTGCTGCTCGACGCTGGCGAACTCGGTGTCGCCTTGATAGATGATCATGTTCATCAATGCGTCGCGCATCTGCTGTGTAGGAACCTGCCGCAAATTTTGCCATTTGTTGCGTCCCTTATAGGCGCCGAACTGAATTTCATCAGATTCGATGGCGCCGTAGAGAGTGTCAAATTTAAAAGCTTCGACGTCATCTTTGTCGACGCCGACTTCTTTGCGCCACTCGTTGAAAATCCCGACCCATTCGCTGAAACTTCCGATTTTTGCTACTTTGCCTGGCATAAGACCTCAAGGGCTAAAAGCCCGCGTTATTTCGCCGTAAAGATTGCGGGACGTTTTTCCACGTACGCAGCGAGCCCTTCTTTCGCATCGTCACTCTGAAAGAGGATCTGCTGATTCTCGCGCTCGACGGCAAGAGCTGACTCCATCGGAATCTCCCAGCCGGTTTGAACCGCGCGCTTGATGCGGCCGACCGCTTTTGCCGCTTTATTTGGGGGAGTGAACTGGCCGGCGTACTCCATGATGTTTTCCATAAAGCCCTCGCGCTCGAAAATATCATTGATGATGCCGTACTCCAACGCTTCTTCGAACGAGAAGGTGTTACCGGTAATCATCAATTCAATGGCCTTGCTTTTCCCAACGAGGCGCGACAACCGTTGGGTGCCGCCAGTGCCCGGGAGGACGCCGAGATTTACTTCCGGCAACCCAATCTTGCCCGCATCTTTTCGTGCAATTCGGAGGTCAGCAGCCATTGCAATTTCGAGTCCTCCGCCAACGCAGTGGCCGTTTAGCGCCGCGATGACGAGCTTAGGAGTGTGCTCCAGCCGAAGCAGCGTCTCGTTCGCGTGCAGACAGAAGTAATACTTAAACGTGGGGTCGACCGAGGCCAGCATCTTAATGTTCGCGCCGGCGGAGAAAAACTTGTCGCCATTACCGCTAAGCACGATGACGTAAACGTCATTATCCATGCGGGCTTTAAGGATGGCTTCATCAAGCGCCCGATTCATCTCGTAGGTATAAGTGTTCGCCGGCGGATCGTTCATCTCGATCACGGCGACACCCGCGTCGGTGCGATAATTGATCAATTGCTTCGTGTTTTCGCTTGGCATCGGCTGCGTTGTGGTGGCCATCAGAGTGCCCCTTTCAATTTCAATATTATTGTTTTTCGCTTGTCGTTAATCATATTAGGGTAAGGCTCTAGCTATGCCGCAAACGTTTCGTACGCACTCGCCCCTTCAGGTTTACGCTAACGATCCCATGGAGAAAAATCGTCCCCATTTCTTCCGCAAGCGCCAGCGCGTCGCCGTCCACGCGCGGGCTATACCAGGTGTAAATCCAATTGATCATCCCGAATAAGCTCATGACCGCGGTTCTGCTGTTAAAGTCTATCTTTCGAACACGCTGGAAATCTTCGAGCAGGCCCAGACAAATTCTGTAATATTCGCGCTTGATGTCGGCAATCTCCGACCCAAGTTCGTTCTTCAGCGATTCATCTTCATGCGCGAGCACCTTCAGCCCATGCCGGTTGGCTACGAAATACTGAAGATGATTGAGGATGAAAATGCGAATCCGCCGCTCCGGGTCGCTCACCATTTCGAGGCGTGATTTCAAATTCTTGAGAATCGTCGTAAAGGTGTGCTTCTGGATCAGAAAAAGCAGCCGCTCTTTCGATTCAAAGTAGTAGTAGAGTCCCGCCAAAGACATCCCTGTTGCGCGAGATAGATCGCGCATGGAAGCTCCCTCGTAACCCTTTAAAAAGAATACTTCGGTCGCGTGATTAAGAATGTCGCCGAGACGCCGCTCAAATCGGCTCGCGGAGGCGGGCTTTGAACGGTGGTTTTTTCCAGGACGCGGCGAACGAGCAACGGATATGACTGGGGAAGAAGACATAAGTTCGAACGTTCGTTCGAATTGTAGACGATGGCTGACACGAACTACAAGTAGAGATTCGCTTGCCGCTTCTAGTTTGCAGGATCCCGCTGGGTGAGAATAATGCACTAAAAGCGGAAGCAGCACGTGATAACCCCGTTTCCGGTTCTGTGACAGAAACTAACTTTTGATTCCGGCCATTAATTTTTCTATCTCAGTCTTTTCGTCCCCTTTGAGCGGAAGGAAGGGCAACCGGGCAGGGCCTCCAAAATAGGCATTGAGCTCCATCGCATATTTCACACCGGGCACTCCGAATCCGGCAACCACGCGCTGGGCAGCCAGTTTAACGCGCTCTTGCTTGTCGTTGGCCAAGACTCTATCTCCATCTTTAACGGCGGCGTAGATCTCATAACATGCCATTGGTGCGGGACAAGCAAAGGCGAGGATGCCGCCTGCGGCTCCGAGCCCGAGTGAGGTCTGGAGTTGCTGCGCGTTCCCGACCATCACTTGAAATCCCACTTCTTTCTGGCGTGTCTTCAGTTTGCCAACCATGGTAACGGCAGATGACGAGGGGAGCGTCTTGCTCACAGTTTCTGCTGAGAGCAATGCGCCCGGTTTCGATGGTTCCGATTGCTGTGAGTTTGATAGGCCCGTCAGCGAAGCTACGCTGACTAATTCACTGCTCATTTTTTCGCTTTCGGCCACCGCCGCTTTGAGCATACGGGGAGTCACTGCAGCGAATGTATCGGTCACTGTAGCCTGACGCTTGACGCTGCGCGTGGCTTCTATCATCGCTCTTACTTTGTCGAGATTTCCGCCTGATTCTTTGATCGCAATGATGTTCGGGTGCGCTGCAAGCTCAGCTACGATTTCTGCCGGCAGATCGTAGCCCGTCGCCTGCGGAATGTTATAAAGCATCACCGGCAAGGGCGAGCGATCAGCAACCGTTCGAAAAAAAGCAAGAATATTTTCCTGACGCATCTGCTCCTTGTAATAGTGAGGAGTGAGGATCATGGCCGCGTCGTAGCCAAGTTCGGCGGCATACTCGGTAAGTCGTAAAGTCTCGTTCGCGGACTCGACTCCGGTGCCAGCAATCATCACCTTCGACGGCGCGGCGGCAGCTATGGCGGCTTTTAGTATGTCGCGGCGCTCTTGATTCGAGAGCATTACTGCTTCTCCTGTAGACCCTTGAACCACGATTCCGGCTAGCGGCGTGCGCGAATAGCGCTCAACGTTGGCTTCAATTTTCTTGTAATAAACCTCGCCATCCGGATAGAAAGGCGTGGTGATGGGGGCGAATATTCCGGATAAAAGCATTCTTACTCCTGGCAATTGAGACGTAGCTGGATAAGCTTCGAATTCGTGCGAACGGTTAATTTTAAGGCTGTAGGTTTGGATTTGTCACTCAGCACGATCAGTGGTCGCAAGCTGGCTCGCGGTTGTCCGGGTCAACTTCATGGCGATACTGTGCCTCGGTTCCGACGTAGAAGCGAACGAACGGCGCACCAACTTTTTCATCTACCATGGTCTCGATCTGCCAAATCATTCCGCCTTTGCAAACACCAAGGTTTGAAAGGGGTGTGCGCCGATCACCGGTGTAGTAAAAAAAGTCGTCTTTGTTGTGGTTGGATGGAGGATCGGAAGACGTTCGCAGGGCGGCGTGTTCGTCCAGTTTAAGTAGTGTCCGACCTTCCTCAACCGGCAAGGGTGGCGTTCCCTTCTGGCGAAACACGACCTTCGCCCATCCCTGATAGCCGGACGGCACCAAAAATCGCTCCGGCGATTGGCGATGAAAAAGCAGGTCGAATGCCGCGGGGCCGAGGATTACTGCGGCGATGAGGATGGGGAGACCGAGAACAGTTCCAATAACAAGAAACGCTTTATGAGTCATGCCATTCATCGCCATTTCTAGCGGTTCGAGGCTAGACGTTCGGCGTGTAGCCACTGCAGGGGTTGCACTCGAATTTCTCCCCGCTGCAGGACGGCGATACCCTCAGCCGCGGCCCGCGCCGCAGAGAGCGTCGTAATTGTGGGAATACGGGCGGTAACTGCGGCGCGTCGAATCGCCTTCTCGTCGAAATACGGGTCCGGGCCCTGCGGAGTATTAACGATCAACTGGATGCGGTCGGCCTTGATCATATCAACGGCGTTGGGCCGTCCTTCTTTCACCTTGTAGACGCGGTCCACAATGAGCCCAGCTTCTTCGAGATAATCGGCGGTGCCGTGCGTTGCCACAAGTTTGAATCCCATCTCGACGAAACGGCGCGCGACGTCGACGGCTGCGGGCTTATCGTGATCGGTGACGCTGACGAATACCGTTCCTTTTATCGGAAGCTGCTGGCCGGCGGCGATTTGGGCTTTGGCAAAAGCTCCGCCAAAATTATCGGCTATCCCCATCACCTCGCCGGTCGACCGCATTTCTGGACCGAGGACAGTATCGACACCAGGGAATTTCGACCAGGGAAAAACTGGTGACTTCACGAAGAAGTTGCGACCGGTATCCAGGTCGGTGCCGCGCTCGATGTTTTCAGGGAGGAATTCGCGAAGCTTCCGTCCGGTCATGAGACGGGCCGCAATCTTTGCCAGGGGGATGCCGGTGGCTTTCGAAACGAAGGGAACCGTACGCGAGGCTCGAGGGTTTACTTCGAGGACGTAAACCTTGTCGCTGCCTTCTGCCATGTGGCCGCGCAGCTGCGTTCCGCCGGGACGGGCGAGGGCCATGGTCTCCACACGCGATTCTTCTTTTTCTGTATGCGCGCCGCGTGGGATCGCGAACTGCACGTTCATCAGGCCGATAACCTTCAGGGCTCGAGCCAGGTTGAAAGTATATTCGCGCATGCGCTGCAACAGCGGCTCCGGGATATCGACGGAAGGCAATACGCACGACGAATCGCCGGAATGAATTCCCGCTTCCTCTATATGTTGCATGATGCCGCCGATGACAACGTCTTCGCCATCGGAAAGAGCGTCGACGTCCACCTCGATGGCGTCTTCGAGAAACTTATCGATAAGTACAGGGCGGTCTTGCGAATATTCGACGGCCTGCTTCATGTATTGCTGAATCGTATCTTCGTCATAAGCGATGACCATGGCACGCCCACCGAGAACGTAGGACGGGCGGACGAGCACGGGAAAACCAATTGTCTTTGCCGCGGCCACGGCTTCGTCAACCGAGGCGACCATCGCTCCGGGCGCTTGCGGGATATTAAGTTCGTCGAGCAGTTTGCCGAAGCGCTTGCGGTCTTCGGCAAGATCGATTGATTCGGGAGTGGTGCCGATAATTTTGATTCCTGCGGCCTTTAATGGCAGTGAAAGATTGAGCGGAGTTTGCCCTCCGAATTGCACGATCACTCCGACAGAAGCGCCAGCCGAGGCTTCGTGTTCGCACACTGCGAGTACATCTTCGAGCGTGAGCGGTTCGAAATAGAGGCGATCACTGGTGTCGTAGTCGGTCGAGACCGTCTCCGGATTACAGTTGATCATAATCGTCTCGTAACCATCTTCACGCAGCGCGTAGCTGGCGTGGCAACAGCAATAATCAAATTCAATTCCCTGCCCAATACGATTCGGGCCAGAGCCTAAAATGACAACTTTCTTCTTGTCGGTCGGCGCTGCTTCATCTTCCTCTTCGTATGTCGAGTAGAGATACGGCGTAAAGCTTTCGAATTCCGCAGCGCAGGTGTCGACCCTTTTGTAGACCGGCTTCACCCCGTGCTTCTTACGGAAGTGGCGGACTTTCTCCTGGCCGCCCTTGCCGTCGAGGCGCCAGATTCCGGCGAGCCGTCCGTCAGAAAAGCCCATGCGCTTCGCTTCGCGCAACACCTCCGTCGGCAAAGACTCCATCGGATGCTTTTCCAACTCAAGCTGCATGTCGTTGATTTCCTTGAGTTGATAAAGGAACCACGGGTCCATCGAAGTCATCTTCGCGATCTGCTTGATGGTATGGCCCTGGCGGATCGCATAGCGGATGTAGGAAAGCCGCTCTGGATGCGGTGTTACAAGACGCTGCGTGAGAATCTTAGGCTCGATCTTCTCGGAACCGAGCTTTTTCCCCGTATCGAGCGCGCGGACTGCCTTCATCAGCGCTTCTTTAAACGTGCGGCCGATCGCCATCACTTCGCCAATCGATTTCATCTGCGGTCCAAGCGATTCGTCAGCGCCGGGAAATTTTTCAAATTGCCACTTCGGAATTTTCACGACTACGTAATCAAGCGTAGGTTCAAAACAGGCCGGAGTCTTGCGCGTGATGTCGTTGGGAATTTCGTCGAGCGTGTAGCCAACCGCGAGTTTCGCGGCAATCTTTGCGATGGGAAATCCGGTGGCTTTGGAGGCGAGAGCTGAAGACCGCGAGACACGCGGGTTCATCTCGATTACGACCATGCGCCCGGTCGAAGGATTCACGCCGAACTGAATATTCGAACCGCCTGTTTCGACGCCAATCTCGCGCATCACTGCGATGGATGCGTCGCGCATCATTTGATATTCGCGGTCGGTGAGGGTCTGCGCCGGGGCAACGGTGATGGAGTCGCCGGTATGAACGCCCATCGGATCGAAGTTCTCGATCGAGCAAATGATGATGACGTTATCTTTGGTGTCGCGCATCACTTCGAGCTCGTATTCCTTCCATCCGAGCACCGACTCTTCGATCAAACACTCATGCACCGGAGAAAGATCGAGGCCGCGGGCGAGAACTTCCATTAATTCTTCGCGGTTGTAAGCAATGCCGCCACCTGTGCCTCCAAGTGTGAACGACGGACGAATGATGACCGGGAATCCAATCTTGCCAGCAAATTCAACTCCGTCTTTCAAGTTGTTAACGAGCGCGGATTTCGGAACGTCGAGTCCAATGCGCTGCATCGCATCCTTAAAAACGAGACGGTCTTCGGCTTTCTTGATCGCGCTGATCTGCGCACCGATCAGATGGACGTTATATTTTTCCAGCACGCCGCTGTCTGCCAGTTCGATGGCGAGATTGAGAGCAGTTTGTCCGCCGACGGTGGGCAGAATTGCAAATCCGGCGCTGGGTGCCATTTCCCGCTCGACCCGAATAATCTCTTCAAGATATTCGCGCGTCAGGGGTTCGATATAAGTGCGGTCCGCCGACTCGGGGTCGGTCATGATGGTGGCCGGGTTCGAGTTGGCCAGCACAACTTCAAAGCCCTCGGCCTTGAGCGCCTTGCAAGCCTGCGTGCCGGAGTAGTCGAACTCAG
>JANYKL010000053.1 GCA_025361625.1 Acidobacteriaceae bacterium | reverse complement strand
CTTCAAAATCATCCGGAATTGGAGTGGCTGCCACCGGTGAATTATAAAGTGCTTTGGGCTCGAGGAAAACGGTAGGTCCCATTGATCTCAGAGAAGTACGAAGTAATCCGGCAGCATCGTCAGCAAAAGAGGGATAAACGATCCTGATCCCGGGTGCAGAAAGCACTTTGGTAACGCCGTCAAGAACGCAGGGCACCGAAAATCCCCGTTAGAATACTTTGTGGGTTCTAGTCGGGCGTAATTTTGTCGGGCGTAACCTCGTCGCCGTAACTTATGTCGCCGTAACTCGTTAAGGTCAGGATCGACTAAAAATGGATAAGCTCGTAATTCGCGGCGGCAACCCATTGCTTGGTACTGTGCGCATCAGTGGGGCGAAGAACGCCGCACTCCCCTGCATGGCGGCCGCGCTCTTAACGGACGAACCGGTGATTCTGGAAAATATTCCGCAGGTTCGGGATATTGAAACCACACGCAAGCTACTCGCCGCGATGGGCGCGGAGGTAGAACTTGGTTACGGTCGAGCACAGCATCGCACGACGATATCGGCTCGCCTCCTGGCCGCTCCTGAAGCGTCTTATGATCTGGTCAAGACGATGCGGGCCTCGACGCTGGTACTCGGCCCGCTGGTGGCGCGCTGCGGACGCGCCCGCGTCTCGCTGCCCGGAGGTTGCGCTATCGGAGCGCGCCCAATCGATCTCCACATTAAGGGCTTGGAACTACTTGGAGCCATAATCACACAAGAGCATGGCTATGTTGAGGCCACAACGGACCCGCAAAAAGGTAATCGCCTGCACGGAGCCGAGATCGTCTTCGACAAAATCACTGTTACCGGGACCGAAGATTTGCTCATGGCCGCAACCTTGGCGGTCGGTGAAACGGTAATGACGAATTGCGCCCGCGAGCCGGAAGTGGGCGACTTAGCCATGCTGCTTAACGCCATGGGCGCGCACATAGAAGGAGCCGGAACGTCGACGATTCGAGTACAGGGAGTTGAGAAACTTCACGGCGCCCGCCATCGCATAATTCCCGACCGCATTGAAGCCGGAACATTCATCATCGCGGCAGCGCTGACGGGTGGCGACGTAAACGTCACCTGCTGCGATCCAACGCACCTCACTGCCGTAATTCAGAAGCTCCATGAGACCGGGGTAAAAACAGTTATAAAAAGCGATTGCGTGAGGGTTATGGGTGACCAAGCGCTTAAGGCCGCCGACATGAATACCGAAGAATATCCGGGCTTCCCGACGGACATGCAGGCGCAATATATGGCGCTCGCGACGCAAGCTGAGGGAACATCGATGATCAGCGAGAACATCTTTGAGAACCGCTTCATGCACGCGCAGGAGCTAGTTCGAATGGGCGCAAATATCAAGGTCGAGGGGCGCCGCGCCACCGTCCGAGGCGGGACGCCGCTGAGTTCGGCGGCGGTACTGGCCTCCGACCTGCGAGCCTCAGCTTCTCTCGTACTTGCAGCCCTGGTTGCCGATGGGGAGACCATCATCGACCGGGTTTACCATCTCGATCGCGGTTACGAAAACATTGAAGAAAAGCTCAAGAGCCTGGGAGCAGAAATTCGGCGCGTCGGGAATATCTTCCCGAAGCGAGCCGCAGCTCCATCCCGCGCGTAAGGGTGACTTCGGTAACCCGGTGTCGATCTCTTCACGAACTTGGCAACTCCCTCGCTCCCTGCAAGATACCCCGTCCAGTTTGATTGTCAGACAAATTCCTTCGTGACCTTGGTAATTGTCCTTTAGTCCATACGGTGTGGGATAACAGACTTGCTGGCTTGAAGATCGTAGCCGTGAAACGCCAAAGCGTTCTCGCGGTAGCGCTACGCTGAAGGACCCTATTTATGAAGGTCGTAGTTCTCTGCGGTGGATTGGGCACCCGTCTTCGGGAAGAGACCGAATTCAGGCCGAAGCCGATGGTCGAAGTTGGCGGCCGGCCTATCCTCTGGCACATCATGAAAATCTTCGCTCATTACGGGATGCGTGAGTTCATCCTCTGCCTCGGTTATCGCGGCAATATGATCAAAGAATATTTCCTGAATTACGAGGCCATGAACAGCGACTTTAAAATCTGCCTCGGCCGCAAGTCGCATGTGCAGTTCATGGGCGCACACAAGGAACAGGATTTCGCCGTCACTCTGGCCGACACCGGTCTCGAAACCATGACCGGCGGAAGGCTGAAGCGGGTCGCCCGATACCTCGAAAACGATGAGACATTTCTGCTGACTTATGGCGATGGACTCTGTGACGTGAACATCAGCGCGCTTCTGGAGTTTCATCATCAGCACGGACGGCTCGCCACGGTCACGTCCGTTCCCCCGGTGTCGCGCTTCGGAGTGCTTGAAGCGGGCGAAGACGGGGAAGTTCAACGATTCATGGAAAAGCCCCGCGCTACGGGATTAATCAGCGCTGGATATTTTGTCTTTAATCGCAAGGTGCTTGATTACCTCGGCGGAGCCGATTGCATTCTTGAGCGCGAACCGCTCGAACGCCTTGCCCGCGAAGGTCAACTCATGGCGTACCGCCACGACGGTTTTTTCTACGCCATGGACACGTACCGCGAATATCAGCACCTCAACGAACTGTGGGAAAGCGAGCAAACGCCGTGGAAAGTGTGGACGGCATGAACGCATTCTGGCGAGACCGCCCGGTTCTCGTAACCGGCGGAACAGGCTTGCTTGGATCGTGGTTGATCAAACAACTTCTCGAAGCTCGTGCCAGCGTGGTCTGCCTGGTCCGGGATTGGGTGCCGCAGAGCGAACTCGTGCGTGGCGGCAGCATCGAGCAAGTCACTGTGGTTCGCGGCGATATCATCGATCGAAATTTGCTCGAGCGAACGCTCGGAGAATACGAAGTCGAGATTGTCTTCCACCTGGCCGCGCAAACCATCGTTGGTATCGCTAACCGTAATCCGGTTTCAACCTTCTCCGCGAACATCGAAGGGACCTGGAACGTCCTCGAAGCGTGCCGCCGTTCGCCTAGGGTTAATTCCATTGTTGTTGCCTCTTCGGATAAGGCTTATGGCGATCAGGAACATCTCCCCTACGACGAGTCGATGCCGCTGCAGGGAAGGCATCCCTACGACGTGAGCAAATCTTGCGCCGATCTGATCTCACAGAGCTATGCCGAGACCTACGGTCTTCCAGTGGCGATTACTCGCTGCGGAAATTTTTATGGCGGCGGCGACTTGAACTGGAATCGTGTTGTTCCTGGAACGATTCGATCTGTGATTCGCGAAGAACGCCCGCTGGTGCGATCGGACGGCAAGTTTGTGCGCGATTATTTCTACATTGAAGATGGAGCGGCGGCTTACATGCTGCTGGCAGAACAGCTTGCTTCGAACCCGGCCCTGAGAGGTCAAGCTTTCAATTTTTCAAACGAAAGCCAAATCAGCGTACTCGACATTGTCGACCTGATTCTGCAGAAGATGAACTCCACGCTTCGACCTGAAGTGCTCAATCAAGCGAGCAATGAGATACGGCACCAGTTTCTAAGCGCTGAGCGGGCGCGAACGGTTCTGAACTGGAAACCGAGATTCACGCTCGAATCCGGGCTTGATCGCACGCTGGCATGGTACCGGGAATTTCTCGGCGAGCAGGCGGCGGTCACGGCTGCGGGCCGTGGATAAATCCAGTTCAAGGAACAAATCTTCGATGAGCAAGAGCGCCAGCCAAATTCGGGATGAGATTCGCGCACTCGTGAAGGAGTATCACGAAGCAGCTTTCATTCCAGCCGCATTCGTGCCCGGAAGCAGCAGCGTGCCCGTATCCGGCAAAGTGTTTGACAGCAGCGAGATTGAGACGCTGGTTGATGCCTCTTTAGACGGTTGGCTAACCACGGGGCGGTTCGCGGCTCAGTTCGAGAGTGAGTTCGCCGCGTTCATGGGCGTGCGTTGCGCTCTTCTTGTCAATTCCGGTTCGTCGGCCAATCTTGCCGCGCTATCTTGCCTCACCTCGCCGTCGCTTGGAGACCGACGGCTTTCAGCGGGCGACGAAGTCATCACCGTTGCGGCCGGGTTCCCGACTACGGTCAACCCCATCATTCAGAACGGCCTCATCCCGGTTTTCGTCGACGTTCAAATTCCAACGTATAACATCGACGCCTCGCAACTCGATGCCGCGCTATCAAATCGCACCAAAGCCGTCATGCTGGCGCACACACTGGGCAATCCATTCGATCTCGATACGGTAATGCACTTCGCGGCCAAACATAACCTTTGGGTCATTGAAGATTGTTGCGATGCGGTCGGATCAACTTACAAAGGCCGCGGCGTTGGTACGTTCGGCCACCTCGCGACAACCAGCTTTTATCCCGCACACCACATCACCATGGGAGAAGGCGGATGCGTGCTAACGCAATCGCCTGCAATCAAAAAGCTCGTTGAGTCATTCCGTGACTGGGGCCGCGACTGCTGGTGCGATCCGGGAAAATCCAATACTTGCGGTTGCCGGTTTGAATGGAAGCTCGGTGATCTGCCGGCGGGATACGACCACAAATATATCTACAGCCATATCGGCTACAACCTTAAAGCGACTGACATGCAGGCAGCTGTGGGAGTGGCACAGCTCAAGAAACTCTCCGGATTTGTCGAGGCCCGAAAAGCGAACTTCGTGAAGCTCCGCGAGGCACTGAGCGATATGCAAGACATTTTTATCTTGCCCGCGCCTACCGCAGGATCGGATCCCAGCTGGTTCGGCTTTCCGCTGGCGGTACAGCCCGGCTCGCAGTTTTCACGCAATCAAATTATAGGGTTTCTAGAATCCAAAAACATCGCCACCCGGCTGCTGTTCGGCGGTAATTTGCTGCGACAGCCCGCTTACAAAAATATTCAATGCCGCGTAGTGGGCGGATTAACAAATACCGACTTCGTCATGAACAACGTTTTTTGGGTGGGCCTTTACCCCGGTATTAGTCAGTCGATGATCGATTACATGGCAGAGATGTTTCATCAATTACAAAAAGGCGTCGCTATTGGGCACAAAGCCTAGTTAGATTCGAATGACTCAACATCCTATAAACACGCTCAGCCGGGATCTTGATGAGATACTCGCTCGCACCGAGCCCTTATGGCAGGAGCTGCGTGGGCAGCGCATTCTTATTACCGGCGCTACAGGATTTTTCGGCTGCTGGTTGCTGGAGAGTTTTGCCTGGGCGAATAAAAGGCTCAATCTGAAAGCGCAGGCCGTCGGAATAGCTCGCCATCCGCGAGTGCTGGCGGAAAAAGCATCTCATCTCTCGCAAGATGCTTCCATCGTTATGCACGCGGCCGACGTGCGGTCGGGCAATTTTCCGAACGGAAACTTTTCGCACTGCATTCATGCTGCGACCGAGGCGAGCGCCAAACTCAATCGCGAAGCGCCGCAGCTGATGTTTGACACCATCGTTGAAGGTACCCGCCGCACTTTAAAGTTTGCGCGGGAGCATTCGGTATCACGGTTTCTGTTGGTGAGTTCAGGTGCAGTTTACGGGAAGCAACCTTCGCACATTGCGCACGTGCGCGAAACCTTCGATGGTAGTCCCGATCCACTCGACCCGGCGTCTTCATACGCGGAAGGAAAACGTGCGGCAGAGATGCTCACTGCGCTTGCAGCGAACTCCGCCGCGGCGCTGGCGTCCCATTCGGGCGCTGCACCCAGCTTTTCAGCGACGGTGGCGCGTTGCTTTGCATTTGTCGGCCCTTACATGCAACTCAACGCTCATTTCGCCATCGGCAATTTCATTGAAGATGGAATGAACGAACGTTGCCTTGCAGTCACAGGAGATGGCACCGCGGTGCGCTCTTACCTGTACGCATCCGACCTAATGGTGTGGCTGTGGACGGTTCTCTTCAAGGGCGAGTCAGGCCGCGCCTACAACGTCGGCTCAGAACGCGAAATAGCGATTGGCGACTTGGCGCGGACGGTCGCGTCCTCATTGCCGCACGACCCCGGATACAAGATCGCACTGAAGCCGACGGCCGGCGCACCTGTTCAGCGTTACGTGCCGAGCACGGAGCGAGCGCGCACCGAGCTCGGTTTATCAGAATCGGTGCCATTGCGCGAAGCCGTTCACCGAACCTATTCCTGGTTTTCGAGTGCGTCCGCTCGCGTATCAAGCGGATCTCAACCAGTTTTGTTGTCACGAGATGCCCATGTTTAGCGCGGCGGTTACAAAGCAGAATGCGCAACGAGCGTGCGGTGCGTGCGGCGCAGAGAGCAAAACTGTCATCCACCAGCAGACTTTTGTTGTTCCGAGCGAATATACCCTGCCCTCGAATTACAACGTGGTTGTCTGCCACCGATGCGGCTTCGTATATGCAGACCCTTCAGCTACGCAGACCGATTACGACTATTTTTACAGCGATTGGTCTAAGTACGATGACTCGGCGACGGCAACCGGAAGTGGCGTTTCAATCTACGATGCCGAGCGGCTGGCAATCACGGCTGCCGACATTGCGCGTTCGCTTCCATCGCGAGCCGCAACGATTCTTGATGCGGGCTGCGCCACCGGCGGTTTGCTGACGGCTTTGCGGGCGCAGGGGTTCACGGCCCTCTCCGGCCTCGACCCATCACGGCGTTGCGCAGCGGCATGTCGCGAACGCAAGTTCGAAGCATACGTGGGATCGATCGCTGCCGCTCCGGCTAACATGCCTAAATTCGATTGCATCGTATTAAGTCATGTGCTCGAACACGTCTACGATATCCCCGCATTTTTTGCAGCCACGCGGAACCTGCTAGCGCCGGGCGGATTTCTGTATCTAGAAACTCCCGACGCGACTCGTTACGTCGATTTCCTGTACGCACCCTTCCAGGAATTTAACACCGAACACATCAACCATTTTTCTCCGCGGTCGTTGCAAAATGTAACACGCCGCTTCGGCTTTGAGTGCGTGACGCTCGAACAAAAGACTCTTCGGACCGCGGCAGAAACTCGCTATCCGGCCGTGTTCGGCCTTTTCCGAGAAGGCGGCGCGTCGATTTCTGGTCCCGCCTACACTCGCGACACCGTTCTTCCCGAACGAATCGCAACCTACATCGAAGAGTCATCCGAACAAATGCGATCCATAGAGCGAAACCTCGCAAGCCAGCTCGGGGGCCACAATCGAGCCATTCTCTGGGGCGCCGGACAGCTGGCGATGAAGGTGCTTACCCTGCCCTGCCTGGCCGCAATAGAACTGGACGCGGTCGTCGACAACAATCCCACACTGCGTGGAAAGAGCTTAGCCGGAGCACGCGTCATTGGTCCCGGAGACTTATCGGTTCAACATGCGGCGGTACCGATTGTGATTTCCACGTTGCTTCACAACCGCGAGATCGAAGCCCAGATACGCAGTATGGGCCTTTGTAACCCTGTTTTCACCTTACTGCCAAACAGCCATATTTCAGAGTCGACGGTTTCATGAAACTATCCGATTACATCACCGCCCGGTTAGCGGATTGGGGCGTGCGCAATATCTTTCTTGTGACCGGTGGAGGTGCCATGCACCTCAACGATTCGATCGGTCACCACGAGCAGATTCAATATGTCTGCAATCACCATGAGCAAGCGTCGGCCATGGCGGCGGAGGCCTACGCTCGCGTCAGTGGCCGGCCTGGGGTTGTGAACGTCACGACGGGGCCAGGCGCGATCAATGCGATCAACGGCGTCTTTGGCGCGTTTACCGATTCCGTGCCCATGCTGATCCTCTCTGGCCAGGTCAAGCGCGAAACCTGCATGCGCTCACGCGGCCTCTCGGGACTTCGGCAGCTTGGAGATCAGGAAGTGGACATCATTTCGATGGTCTCGCAGATCACGAAATACGCGGTGATGGTCGATGATCCGCTCACCATACGGCATCACCTCGAACGCGCCTGGCACCTCGCACAGACTGGCCGTCCCGGGCCGTGCTGGCTTGATATTCCGGTCGACGTACAAGCGGCAACCATCGACCCAGCGGCGCTTCGCGGCTACGAGCCCGAGCGGGACGAGGCTCCGCCATCTGAATCAGGAACCGAGTCGACCGTTCTAAAATCGCTCTGCGGCGAAGTTTTGCAGCGTATCGCAAAGGCAAAGCGGCCGGTAATCCTCGCTGGAACCGGGGTCCGCGCGGGCAACGCGGTCGCGGAATTTGAAAACGCATTTCGCCGCCTCGGTATTCCGGTCACTACGGCATGGACCCACGATCTCATTGCCTCTGACGATCCGCTTTTTTGCGGACGGCAAGGAACCATTGGCGACCGCGCTGGAAATTTCACGGTGCAAAATGCCGATCTGCTTTTGGTATTAGGCTCACGCCTGAATATTCGCCAGACAAGTTACAACTGGCAATCCTTTGCACGTAACGCGTTCAAGATACAGGTCGACATCGATCCCGCCGAAATGCGTAAGCCCACGGTGCGGCCCGACATGGCCATCGTCGCGGACCTCAAGACCTTTCTCGTTGAACTAGTCCGTCAGTGCGACGCCGGCAGCTATAGCGCGCGCGGGCACGAGTTGTGGGTGGAATGGTGCCGTGAGCGGGTTCGCCGGTATCCAGTGGTACTCCCAGGCCAGCGTCAAGCCGGACCACCGCTCAATCCCTATTACTTCATTGAACAGCTCTCGAACAAACTGGCAGCCGATGATGTCGTGGTCTGTGGAAACGCCACCTCGTGCATCGTGCCGTTCCAGACCATGCGATTGGCGAAGACGCAACGGTTGATTTCGAATTCCGGCTCAGCCTCCATGGGATACGACCTGCCGGCAGCGATTGGCGCGACTTTTGCGCGTCCAGGACAACGTGTGATCAGCATCACGGGAGACGGCAGCATTCAGATGAATATCCAGGAACTGCAGACCATTGTTCACCATCGCCTGCCGGTAAAAATATTTGTTTTAAATAACTTCGGTTACCTCTCCATGCGGATGACGCAGTCAGGATTTTTCGGACGATTGACGGGCGAGAGCGCGTCTTCGGGCGCGTCATTTCCGGACATGGTCAAGGTGGCGTGCGCATATGGCATCCCTTCGCTTCGAATCGATCGAGCGTCGCAACTCGACCAGGTCGATCGCGCGCTGGCAGCGTCTGGCCCGGCGCTCATCGATGTCGTCGTGGACCCGAAACAGGAGTTCGAGCCGCGCTCCAAGGCAAGACAATTGCCGGACGGGAGCATCGTCTCTCCCAATCTTGAGGACATGTACCCATTCCTGCCGGACGATGAACTTATGGACAATGTCATTAAGGAATGAGGACATTAACATCTTGGTAAAGGCGTCTACCTAGCTTCTAACTCATGCGAGTAACAGGCCACTACTTATATGACAGGTAATGAGATTTTCGAGGAGTTATTCGTGCTGGAAATGGCCAACAATCACCTTGGCGATCTGCAGCGCGGATTGAAAATTGTCAACAACTACGCGCAGGTTGTGCGATTTAATAACGTGCGTGCTGCGATCAAGCTGCAATTGCGCGATGTGGATAGCTTCATTCATCGTGATTTTCGCGGCCGATCAGACATCCGCTACATCAAGAAGACCCTTGACACCCGCCTGCAAGCCGCTGATTACGCGACCATGGTCAAAGCAATCCGGGAAGCGAACTGCATCCCCATGGCGACGCCGTTCGATGAGACGTCTGTCGATTTTTGCTGCGAGCTTGGCATTCCGATTCTCAAACTCGCGAGCTCTGATTGCAACGACTGGATCCTGATTGAAAAGATGGCGAGGACCAAGAAGCCGGTCATCGTATCTACTGGCGGCTCTTCTCTCAAAGACATCGACGATCTCGTTACATTTTTCGGGAACCGGCGTATTCCGTTGGCCATTAATCACTGCGTGTCGCTCTACCCGACGGAGGAAAGCGAGCTTGAAATTAACCAAATTGATTTCTTGCGCAGCCGCTATCCAAACCACATCATCGGCTTTTCATCGCACGAATACTGCGACTGGACTGGCTCAATGCTCATGGCTTACGCCAAGGGAGCGCGAACCTTCGAGCGACATATCGACATTCAGACCGACGGCATGACGGTGTCGCCTTATTGCTCCTTGCCCGACCAGGTCGATACCTGGTTTAAGGCATTTAACCGGGCGAAGCAGATGTCTGGAGCCCCCGGGACCCATAAACGATTGCCGCCTCAGAAAGAGATTGCATACCTCGATTCCCTGGTTCGCGGAGTGTATGCGAAGCGCGATCTGCCGGCAGGCCACATTCTGCAGGATGCAGACGTTTACCTGGCGGTTCCTTTGCAGCAGGGCCAGATATCGTGCCGGGAATTAATGCGCGGCGAGGTTATTCGGAAAGCTGTATCCAAAGACAAGCCGATTGTGATCGATGCAATTGACAGTCCTTATGCAAACATTCCGTCGCTTCGCGCCCTGATTTATAAACGCGGGCTCCCCTCGAGCTCGGGCCGGGCGCTTGCGGCCAAGGCCGGAGGGGACGGGAAGAATTGAAACCGCGAACAATTGGAATGACCCCAGATCAACAACTCGAATCGCTGCTGCGGGAATCTCCCGAACGGGCGCGCGACCGAGAGCAAGGCGCTTTCGACGCGAAAGCGGGCGGACGCCGCCAGATCGTGATTTTTGGCGCTGGGCGTCTTGGCCGTGCGCTACGCAAGGGATTGTCGGGGACTGACCTGATCGCAGTAGCTTATTCCGACAATAATCCGGAAATGTGGGGAACCGTCGTCGATGAATTGCCGGTGCTCTCACGGCAACAGGCGGCGCGAAGATTCTCCGAGACCGCTGTTTTTGTGGTGGCGATCTGGCACCCGAGCAACAAGCCTCTGATGTTTATGCTGCTCGAACAATTGCGGACGTTAGGTTGTGAAGCGGTCCCATTTCCGCTCCTTTTTTGGCGTCATTCGCAAATCTTCCTTCCCTATTTCTTTTGGGAGCTCCCCTCGAGGCTGCTTGAACAGCGAACTGAAATTCAGTCTGCCTTCGATCTTCTGGCCGACGAGGTATCTCGGCAATCTTTTGCCGGCCAAGTGCAGCTACGGTTGCTGGCGGACTTCGAGTGCATTGGAACTCCCTTTCATGGGGAGCAATACTTCCCTGGCTTATTCTCATTGACGGCCGATGAAAGCTTTGTCGATTGCGGCGCCTATAACGGAGATACAATCCGCGCGTTCCTCGAACAAACCCTCAATCGATACAAGAAAATAATCGCATTTGAAGCGGACCCTGCAGTGGTGCGAGCGTTGCAGGCAAGTCTTCAGGGGAACCGCGCGAAGAACGTGCTTCGTACCGCAGTCGTTGGCGCTCAGAGCGGCGTGGTGCGTTTTGCCGGCAATGGTCTTGGGGGCGGGCACGTCTCAAACACCGAGGGTGTAGAGGTCGCCTCTGTTTCGCTCGATGATGCTCTTCGCGAAGAAAAAGTATCGTTCATCAAAATGGACATTGAAGGCGCCGAACTTGAAGCGTTGGACGGTGCCCGGCAAACGGTTCATCGCGATGAACCGGTCCTCGCGATTTGCAGCTACCATCGGCCGGATCATCTTTGGTCCGTTCCAGCAAAGCTGAACAATTTATTACCGGATTCAGCCTTATTCATTCGATCGCATTGCGCGGACGGCCTGGACACAGTCTGCTACTCCATTCCTCGTGAACGGCAACTTTCAGACCTCGATCGAGCAGTTTTATCCCACAAGAAGGTTCGGGCTCATTCCCAAGGGTCGCCAGAATGAAAACTATTAGCGTAGTAACTCCCTGCTTTAACGAAGAGGGCAACGTTCGCGAAGTCTACGAACGCGTGCGCTCTTTAATGCTGACTATCGGTAAATACCGCTACGAACACATTTTTATCGATAACGCATCGCGAGATAACACCTTCGCGATTCTCAACGACATTGCCGCAGGCGACACGAACGTAAAAGTAATCCGCAACGCCCGCAACTTCGGGCACATCCGCTCCCCAATGCACGCGTTGCTGCAGGCGACGGGGGATGCCGTGATTGTATTGATGTCTGACCTTCAGGATCCGCCGGAAGTTCTCGGTCAACTGATCGAGGCCTGGGAAGGTGGGACGCCGATTGTGATCGCGGTTAAACACCAGAGCCACGAGTCAGCGCCTATGCTGTTGGTCAGAAAGGCATTTTATCGGCTGGTGAACCGTCTTTCTGAAGGCATTGAAACTTACGAGAACTTCACTGGATTCGGGCTATACGACCGTCAGGTGATTGATCTGGTGCGGCAGTTTGGCGATCCCTATCCTTATTTTCGCGGAATGATTGCCGAAATTGGCCTTCCTCACAGCGAAGTGGAATACGTTCAGCAACGCAGGAAGAGCGGCAAATCGAAAAATAATTTTTACACTCTATACGATCTTGCCATGCTCGGCATTACCAAGCTCTCGAAGGTGCCGCTGCGCCTGGTGACTTTTTCAGGATTTGCAGGATCGCTTTTGTCGCTGCTCGGAGGCCTCGGCTACTTTGGCTACAAGTTACTTTTCTGGCAGCAGTTCACGCTCGGGATCGCTCCCATCGCTATCGGCATGTTCTTTCTCGGCTCGCTGCAACTGCTTTTTATGGGTGTGATCGGAGAATACATCGGTAATATCCACACTCAAGTGCATAACCGCCCACTCGTCGTTGAGCGGCAGAGAGTAAATTTTCAATATGAGCCTGGCCCGCCGCTCCGAAAACAAGTGGCGGTTGGCGCAACGGCGGGGCATTAGATTACGGCTGATTTCATGAGTATGGAAGTCTTACCCGGAGAAGTCTTATCTGGACGTCGCCGCTCTGAAGTGCTTCGCTATTTCTTGGTCGGCGTTTGCAACACCGCGTTCGGATATGGGATGTTTGCTCTGCTGACAATGTTTCTGACGCCGCTCATGGCAAATGGATACATTGTCGCCAGCCTTATTGCAAACGTCTTCAGCATCACCTTTGCCTTCCTTGGGTACAAATGGTTTGTATTTCGGACGAAGGGCAACTACCTCAAAGAGTGGCTCCGATGCTTAGGCGTCTACTCCGTTAGTATTCTTTTTTCCGCCGCCACCTTGCCGCTTGCAGTGGCCCTGATCCGCCGGCATGGCGGGTCTGCCCGAACTGCGCCGTATCTTGCGGGCGCGCTAGTACTGTCGGTTTCGGTAGCGTTCAGCTTCTTTGGGCATCGCAGGATTTCGTTTGGTATCAGCAACCGGGGCCCACAACTCAGGCATTGCAACGCCTCCGATTTGTCCGATAAGACATGACCTACGTAATCCAGCGTTCGAACCAGGCTGTGTGATAACTGGAATGTTGTGTGCCCGGGTTCTGGCCGGCTGAGCCACCACGGTGCCGTGATACGCAGTGCAACCCATGGAATTGCTAACTACTAACGGTACGCTTCGCGAGCAACTACTCGACCTCTACCCCGCAAACCGGCGGCGAGTATTAAGTGTCGTCGCATGGGTTGCTGATTTTGTAGATTCGTATTCCTGGATCATTTTTATAGGTATTTCTCTCGTTTGCGTATTGATCCGATTCCCTGCCATTGCAAGTCGACGTCTCGATCACGACGAGCTCTACACCTTTTACATTGCCCAAGCACCAAGCATCGGCAAGATGCTCGCCCTGACGAGAACCGTCGACCTGCATCCGCCGTTAAGTTACGCTCTTGTGCGGCTATCATTTGCGGTCTTCGGGATCACTTCGTGGTCGTGTCGGGTTCCGTTTGCCATTGCCTTTGTTTTAACAACGGTTTTCCAGTTCCAATTCCTGAAAAACCTGCTTTCGCCAATTTACGGGTTACTCGCCGTCCTATTTCTGTGGAGCGGCCCCTATAGTTATAACGCCATCATTGCAAGGCCCTATTCATTAATTTTGTGCTTTACAAGTCTGTTGCTCTTAAGCTGGAGCGGCGCGATCACTGGATCAGAACTCGGATCAAAACTCGGATCAGAACTTGGTTCAGACCGCGGACCAGACCGCGGACCATACCGCGGATCAGACCGCCACCGCGTTTGGATGCTGGCGGGAGTAGCCATCGCTGGGCTCGGACTGCTTCTATCTCATGTGCTCGGCGCACTTTGCTTTGCCGCAATCGCAGTCGCCGAGATCTGGCGCGCCTTTTATTCTCGTAAACCTGACTGGGTGCTATGGATTGCTTTCTTTGCACCCACGGTAGCGACTCTCACTTATCTTCCGCTGCTGAAGCATCGAGCTGTTTTGCTATTTACACCGGTATATCGCGCGACACCAATACGCATCTTCAGTTGCTATTGGGAGCCACTTCGATTTGTCGTTCTACCGCTAGCGATCATTCTGGTCTTTGTGCTGGCCCACCATTGGAAACGAAAGAGCCCAGGGTTGACGCTCGGTGCCTTGGGTCGGCACTTCGATCGGCGCTCAGATGGGCGCTTGAGCGCACGCGTAAATACCATAAGTTCTGCGGTATTTGTAGCGCTATTGGGGCTTTATATTGTTCCGCTGGCAGTGGGAATTATTTTCGCGCGTACCGGCACCGCATTCTTCGATCGGTATGGCGTGATGATGTTGATTCCGGCGGCGCTGGCGCCTCCGATGGTGCTCGCCTACGGCACACGGCGGAATCGAGGCCATGCAAGCGTGGTAGCGGCCACACTGGTCGCTCTGATTTGTTTGAATTCCTTTGGTAGGGTTTGGCTGCTCGAAGAACTTTCCGCAGTCGCCCCCGCGGCGTTTGCTGGCAGGTTACTCTATGCAGTCGCAGCGCCCCCGCTGCCTGAGGTGCCCGAATTGCCAACCGTACCCGCTTACTTATCGCAACAACTCCCCCACGCACAACCCGTGTCGCGTCTCGACTCCTACAGACCGGACTTAAGTTTAGTGACTGGTACGGCGCTAACCTTCATGGAATTGGACCACGCCGAGAACGATGCCGTGACGAGTCGGCTTTTTATGCTGACCAACAAAGAAGCGGCTTCGACAATCGCTCACGATACCCTGTTCGAGAATTACGAGCAGTTGAAAGGCGTTTTCCCCGTTCGCGGAAATATCACGGGCTATTGTTCGTTTCTCGCTGGTCACTCGCACTTTCTAGTGCTGGGCGCTTATAACCATCCGCAGGGCTGGCTCTTGCGCAAACTGCAGATCGACGGTGCGCAGATGAAGGTCGCGGGCACTTATCCTGACACCTACCAAGAACACGATTTATATGACGTGACGATGACTCAACTGGTGTGCAAGCCCGAGCGCTGATAGTTCAAGCGGACGAGACCCAGCTACCGCTTCCAGAATATTTGGAAAATACCGAAGCGCGTTGTGTAAGGAAACCGCTTGGCTACTTCAGCTTTTACATCCGGACGCATTGCGGCTCCGGGAAAAAAAGGGGCGTCGTTGATGACGACTAAGTTCAAATCATCTCGCGCGATGACCTTAAGAATCTCTTCGGGCGATTCGCCGCCGTCATCGTGCGCTACGTTCGTAAGGCCCGAAAGAAAGTACAATTCCGGACAATCATTTCCTGCGAACATGAGTCCGTTCGGACTGTGCTCCTTAAGAAACCGCGAAACGTCGTCAAAGAACACGGCTTCCTCTATTTTTAGCCCGCCGGCGCGCGCTGAGTGCATTGTGCGCATCGAGCCCACAGTCCACGTGATTTCGTAGATGTAGAGTGGAACCAGGATGACGACGGCGAAGGCGAGGTAGAAACCGGCGACAGCAGTCAGAGCCAGTGTTCCGGGCTGAGTCTTCCCGGTCGAGACGATTGCGACAACCGCCAAAAGCGTGAGAGGGACCATATAGCTAAGGTAGATCGCCGCCGAAAATGGGAATTGAACAAGGCTACAAGTAGCGGCGACCGAAATCAGGAGCGCTACCTGCTGCCGCTGAAGCTTACTTTGGCCACCATTATTTCGCCGAGACCAAATTAGCCACGCTCCAAGCAACACGGTGATCGGAGTAAGCACCGCGACCGTGTGCCAGATTTTTAAAGCGATATCAAAGGTTTGCGTCGCCCGGAACACGATAATACCGGCGCCCCCGAGAAGGGTGGCCCCCACAACTTTGCTCTGAAACTTGTCCCAGAACATGGCCGCCGCAATGATGGCGATGAGTGGGAGCAGCCAGATCGCCTCGCTGACTTCAACTGGGCGCACGACGCCAAGACCGGCAATGCGAGAAGCGGTGCTCGAAAAGATCCCGGATAAAAGCCGCGATACGGCCCCCGCTCGCACATAGGGAATAAGGAAGATTGCTATGGGGCTGAATATCCCGATTAAAAACGATGTCAATACTCGAAAGATTGTTTTGAACCGGTTGGCCGCGCTCGAGGTTACCTCGCGTTCACCGCAAAGCAACAGAATCACAATCACTGCGGAAGGCAGGAAAAAATGATACAGCTCCGCGGATGCGATTTTTCCGCGAAGAAGTTGAAGTATCACTCCTAAAAACAGCAAAAGAGAAGTGATACTGAATGCGCGATACAGCCAACTATTGGCCTTGGCCGCATCGTTGCTGCTCTCGCTTTGCTCCAGAAAAGCGAAGAATAAAAAAGCGCCGGCTATGTAGTAGGCGCCGATTATTTTGATAAGAAGTGAAGCACCGCCGCAGACTCCCGCGAGGAACAACCAGTGCCGTTTGCGGACGTCAAGGTAACGCAACAGCGCGGCCGCTCCGAAGGTCGCGAAAAACAGGTTGTACCAGGAGGGCATCGCTGCCGGGTAATTTGGGTAGCTCCACGATACGGCTAGCAGGGTGATGAAACCCGCTGAGATCGGCGAGAGAAAGCGGTTCGCAATGTAAAACACCGCTGGCAGCCAGGCAAGGAAAAAAAGAAAAATGCAGAAACGCAGCGCCATCAAGTTCACGCCGAATAGGCGGAAAGCCAAGGCATGAATGAAACTCAAACCACCGGTATAAATCTCTCCAAAATCCCTGTGCGGAAGCTGCCCTTGCATCGCCCTCAGCGCGCTTTGGCTGAGTGTGCCTTCGTCAGCCGGAACCCATCCCTTGCCGATGTGGACAGCCGTATAAACACCGGCGATGGCGATCACCAGAGTCAAAACCACTGCGCGAAGCCGAGCCTCGCTGATCTCTCCCATGCCAGGAAATGGCGTCCAGTTGCTCTCGATGGTTGTGGGCTCGGCTCGTACTCTTATCTGAACGTCGACGTCTAGCACCGGAGTCTTTGCGACAGCTTCAACCGTCTTCTGCGAGCTGATATTCACTTCGCCTCCAGTGCAATCAGTCGAAGTTTTGTCTCTTTGCTATCGCTGTTGAGGGACAATGCGCGTTTGTACTCAACCCGCGCGGCCACAGTGTTTCCGCTCTGTTCCAACGATTCAGCAAGCCAGAAGTGATAGTCCCAGACCTTCGGATCCATGGCGGCCGCCTGCAGCAGGTATGGTTGCGCCTCAGAATTTCTTCCGTCTTCGATGAGCGCGCGGCCGAGAAAATGCCTTGGAGCGGCCTGCTCGGGTACGAGTTGCACGGCGCGGGCGAGTAACTGTTCGGCGCTTTTGTATTGATGGTCCAACAAATTGATGTTGCCGCAGTTATACAAAGCAGAATAAAGGTTCGGTTCTTTGTTCAAAATGTCCGAGCACAAGGTATGTGCTTTGCCGTAGTCCCCCATCTCGCCGTAAAGGCCCGCGAGCCCGGCCATTCCGACTTCAGACTTTGCATAATCGGGATCGATCCTTGCGAGCCACAATCGCCCTTGCTCAAACTGGCCCGCATGGATGTATGCCTCGGCCAATGCAAGAGGGCCGTAGCCGTACTCAGGATGTTCGAGCACGACCAACTGGGCGAGCTTGATAGCTTGTTCGTGCGCCCCGCGCTGGCTGTACTCCTTTGCTAATCCGGCTAAAGCGTAGGGATTCGAGGGATACAACGCCTGGCCTCGCAACAGCAGAACCAGGTCATCGGCCCAGTAAACCTGCTGTGCGATGGACGCTCCCATGTAGCTGCCAACGAGAAGCGTGAAGGCAGCGACCTGGACTACCGCGGCTCGCCATTGCTGAAACGACGGAAGCCGGCGAAGAGCGAGAGCTGTAAGAACCGCAAACCCGATCGACGGCAAGTACATGTACCGATCGCGAACGAAGTCTCCGTTACCGAAATTTCGAAGATACAAAGCTGGTGCTAGCCCTACCACCAGCCATAGTCCAGCAAAAGCGATGGTCGAATTCTGTTCTTGCTTACTCCAAGTCCACACCGCGTACGCACAAACAACGAGCACCATCACCGGTAAAAGCAGTTGGCTGAGAAGCGCGGTCGTTACATACGGCGTGTAGTAGAGCGCTGTGGTTCCAATCGGAATGAACAGTTGCCTTAAATACATAGCCAACACGAGCGGCAATGTCTTCGCGACATCCAGCAAGCCGTGATTCGGGTCGAATTGGCCGGTCGCGTGCGTCAAGGCATGCTTGCGCAAGAGGACGTAAACGATGGTCAATGCAGCATAAGGCGCAGCTTCGATCAAAGCTCCCACAGATTTCGACAGCGTTGTTTTTCTGTAGCAAACAGGATTAACCCAGGAAAAGATAGCAACGAGCGCAGGGAAAACTACCGCCATTTCTTTTGTAAGAAGCGCGCAGGCGAACAAACCGAATGATGCGATTTGCCAGCCTGCCCTCTTGCTTAAGGAGGTTGTTTCGTCATGCTCGCGGCCATTTAGAAAAGCGGTGAAAGCAAGCGTGACGAAAATCGTGACCATCGTGTCGGAGGCGGCTGATATCCAGCTCACAGGTTCTATGTGAACCGGATGCATAGCGAAAATAACGGTTGCGCCAACCGCGGTCCAGTACTCCAACCCGAGGCGGCGCGTCATCCAAAACACCGAAAAAACCGCGCCTATGTGAAGCACGACCGCCCCCAGATGCCATCCCCATGGGTGCAAACCGAATAATGCGTAGTTCAGCATGGACCATGCCACGAACAATGGCCGGTAATATACCTGGTGTCGCGCTACGTGATACCAGAGATCGCTTCCAAAAGCTCGAGGCAGATTGCTCCATGAACGAATGATGGGGCTGTTTACAATCTGCGGCCAGTCGTCCCAGACAAAATTGAAAGAAAGAGTGCCGCTGTAGACGACCAACGTGATCAAACCGAGCAGGGGCAGAAATATTTCCGGCCGCCGCAGGTATAACGCCAGCGACTCTAGAACGCCCGATTCGGCTGATGCCTGGGGATGCTCCATTTGGGTTGATATCCGGACGCAGGGAACTTCGCTCCAGATACGGCCATAGTATTCCCTGGGTCACGATGGGCGCATGTTACTCAGGTTACCTCGGTGCGTGGCGTATTCGTGTGGGTCACTTGGCGTTTATGCGACGATCTTTATATATGTCGTCGGCCACGGGAACACAACTCGCGAAAGCTACCAGGCCGGTGCTGTGCGTCGATCTCGACGGCACGCTGATTCGTGGAAATGTCTTGTGGGAGTGCGTTCTTCTTCTTCTCAAGAGTCAACCCCTGGCGCTATTGTGGATTCCCTTTTGGCTGATTAAAGGGCGTGCCTTTGTGAAGCAGGAAGTCGCAGCAAGGATTGAGTTTCATGCTTCGCGACTGTCTTATCGCTCGCAAGTCATCGAGTTTCTCAAAGAAGAAAAGCGGAGCGGGCGCCGTATCGCTCTTGTTACTGCGGCAGATCAGAAAGTTGCGTTCGCGGTTTCGAATTACCTCGGCCTCTTTGACGAGGTGTATTCGAGCGATGGGCGGTTCAACTTAAAAGGCAGCAACAAGGCAAGCTTTCTGGCCCGGCATTTTCAGGATACGGGCTTCGATTACATGGGCGACTCGGCCGCCGACCTCGAGGTATGGGGCAAGGCGCGCTCGGCTTATGTGGTCGGCAATGAAGCACGAGTTCGGCAAGCTGCCGCAGTATCAAGGGTCGCGGGAACCGTGTTGGAGCCACGCGCGTCATTCAAGACAATTTGCCGCACTTGGATCAACGCCTTACGCGGCCATCATTGGGCAAAGAATATGTTGCTTTTTCTGCCGCTTGCGCTCTCGCACAAGCTGGCGGTGCCATCGGTGCTCCGCACATTTACGGGATTTGTGTTGTATGGCCTCTGCGCCTCCGGACTCTATATTCTCAACGATCTGCTTGACCTTCACTCTGATCGCGAGCACCCATGGAAAAAAGAGCGTCCCTTTGCCGCCGGCGATATTTCGATTCCTGAAGGTCTGATCGCTTCAGTCATTTTGCTGTCGTCGGCCCTGGGATTTGGCGTTCTTCTCGAAACGAAATTCGGTCTCGTTCTGCTCGGGTATGCCGCGCTCACGATGCTCTACTCGCTTTATTTGAAGAAAGTAGCGTTGTTGGACGTATTTGTTCTGTCGAGTTTTTACAGTTTTCGAATACTTGCCGGAGCATTAATTTCATCTACTCCGTTGTCACAATGGTTTCTGGCGTTCTCCATGTTTTTCTTTCTCAGTCTTGCCATGGCGAAACGCTATTCAGAACTTCTCCATGCGAGCGACCTGGTTAAAAAAGGAAATTCTGGCCGCGGCTATCGCACCGGCGATCGGGAGCTTCTGCTGTGTCTCGGCGTCGGCAGCAGCTTCTCGGCTGTCGTGATTTTCAGCCTGTACGTTCACAGTCAGGATGTTTTGGCTCTTTATTCGTCGCCAGAGTTCCTGTTTTTACTGTGTCCGATCGTTCTTTACTGGTTGAGCCGGACCTGGCTCATGGCGCATCGCGGGGAGTTAAGGGAAGATCCGGTTACGCTCGCGATTCGTGACCGGGTGAGCTATGCGGTCGGTTTTGTTTCTTCGTTGGTCATCGCCGCGAGCATGATTCATCTGAACTGGTAGAACCAAAGTCGAGGCTAGATTCTCGGTCTCTTTGAACGTAGCTTTACTCAATAGCGCCCCACTATGTCGAGCCAATCAGCCGCCGCTCTCAGCAAAAAGCCTTCTGCGTCAAGCACGACGGGCGAGACGCTGTCCTGGGGACGCTACCCGAAGGCGGTTCATCGGCATATTCATCGGCCTTCGTGGAACGATCAGATTCCAAGTATTCTAAGCAACGCTGCTTCGAGTTCGCTTTTGCCGCATGGCCTTGGGCGAAGTTACGGCGACTCCTGCCTTAATGATGGACGCGAGCTCGTCGACTGTCGACGGTTGAACCGCATTCTCGGTTTCGATGAGGCAACTGGTGTCGCACGTTGCGAAAGTGGAGTCACTCTATCGGAGATCATCGACGTATTTTTACCGAAAGGGTGGTTCCTGCCGGTTACTCCCGGGACGCGTTTTGTTACGGTCGGTGGCGCCATAGCGAATGACGTTCACGGCAAGAATCACCACTGCGCCGGCACCTTCGGAGCACACGTTCACCAGATCGCGCTACATCGCTCGGATCGTGGTCTTCTTCTATGTAACGATTTCGACGCGAGAAATACTGAATTGCTTCATGCAACCATCGGTGGCCTCGGGCTCACCGGAATAATCGCGTGGGCCGACATTCAGTTGCGGCCGGTGGCTGGACCTTGGATCAACTCGGAGCGAGTTCCTTTCGAAACGCTGGACGCGTTTCTTGATCTCAGCCGGGAGAGCGATGGCCGCTTCGAATACACCGTGGCGTGGCTTAATTGTTTTGGCGGAAAGAAC
>JANYKL010000044.1 GCA_025361625.1 Acidobacteriaceae bacterium | reverse complement strand
CCGGATTCAAGGCTCTTACCTACCAGCGCATCACCGTAAGCTTTACCCAGGAGCGACTGGAGGCGCTGAATCTCGGAGACATTCAGCCCTGGAAGGTAAGAGCCTTGAATCCGGAGGTATTCGCACTGATGAAGTCCAAGGCATTTTCCGTGGGACGGCCGGTGGCTCGCGCGGCATTCTCTTCCGCCTTCGGGGCGATCTCTGCGCAGGGCGGGGCCTGCCCTATGATGCGCATGAGCATTCTGCTGCAGGTTGGCATCATTCATCAATTCTTTCACTGCGTAGCGCGCCCAATTGAAGACGTTATAACCGGCAGCCTTGCCGCTGCGGACGGTAAGACCGCTGTAGCCGGTGCCGAGAGACAGCAGCAACAAGTTATTCACGCCAAGCGGAAATCCAAAGCAATATTTTGGCTCAGTGGCTTCGAGAAAAACTTGCAGAGAGGGGTTGTTGTAGCTGCCCACCCCGCCATCGATAAATTCGTACTTTTGCGGCGAGCCGGCGTCATCGGGGACCGCGATGGTCTGAGGAGGAAAATATGTGGGAGCAGCGGCGCTCGCCCGCACAATCTGCCACAGGGGAATGCCGCGGTTGTTCCTGAAATATTTACTTTTTGTATTGTTGGTGAAGAACCAGGTCGTCCCAAGGGTAACGTTTTTTGCGACGATCAAAATTTTCGTCTTCAGTTGATCGCTGCCAAGCGAGGTGGATTCGCCAAAAACCTCTTTGAGGTGGCGCTCGAGCGGCGCGCTCGGGTAGTTGTGCCAAAGGCGCTCGGGCAAGAAGACTTTCGTGAAAATATCTTTGCCGAATTTTAAATAGAAATCGCGCAGTTGCGCAGCCCCGAGGCCCAAGGAAAGTCCAGCTGCCAGAATGGCGCCGGTGCTCGTCCCACCGATCAGGTCGAAGCGTTCACACAACGGTCGCGCCTCTCCGGCTAGGGCATTGAGTTGGGCCTCGATCTCTACGAGAGCCTCGGCAGGAATCAGCCCTGCAAGACCGCCGCCGTCGATCGAAAGCAGCCGCATCGGCCTTGATGAAGAAGCTCCGCGATCTTCCATGGATAACCTCCGAAGGATAGCCTCCGAAATTCTTACTGATTTTACGGTTGGTAAGGCGGCGCCTTCCAGATTGGAAGACTTCGCTTGCGTTGGCGCATGTGGTGCACTTCCCAAAATGGGCTCTCTCTCCAGATGGTGTGAACAGCAGCCCCGCTGCAAAAACCCACCGCCGAGTGCGAGTTGATGCCGGGAGCGCCTGCGATCTTGTATCCTCAGTGCCATGCCACAGAATCTGCTGGATCGATTGAAGCAGCAGCCGGTGCTCTGCGACGGCGCCATGGGCACGCTTCTGTATTCCAAAGGGATATTCATCAATCGCTGCTATGACGAGCTGAACCTTTCGCAGCCGGAGTTAATTCGCGCCGTACATCATGATTATCTTCAGGCTGGCGCGGAGATCATCGAAACCAATACGTTTGGCGCCAACAGCTTCCGTCTTGCGAGGCATAGTCTCGGTGATCGAGTCGGGGACATCAACAAGGCGGGCGCGCAAATTGCGCGCGAAGCAGCCAAAAGTTTTGATGTGTGGGTTGCGGCTTCGATTGGTCCGCTGGGGGTTCGAATCGAACCGCTGGGCAAGACTTCATTCGACGAGGCGCGGGCGGCGTTTCGCGAGCAGGTTGCGGCGCTGGTTGAGGGCGGCGTTGATCTGCTCATGCTTGAAACCTTTGGCTATCTCGAAGAGTTGCACCAGGCAGTGCTGGCCTGCCGTGACGTGAATCCGAAAATTCCCCTGATCGCCCAGGTCACGATCGACGAAGATGGCAACTGCCTGGACGGCGCCGACCCAGCAGCTTTCACGGCCCGACTGATCGACTGGAATGTGGACGTGCTCGGGATCAACTGCAGCGTTGGCCCGGTTGCCATGCTGGATGCGATTGAACGGGTGCGCGCCCTGACGACTCTTCCGCTCTCGGCCCAGCCAAACGCAGGCATGCCGCGTTCGGTCGAGGGACGAAATATCTATCTCTGTTCGCCGGAATACATGGCGAGCTATACGCGAAAATTTGTGGCTGCCGGGGTTCAGCTGATCGGCGGATGCTGCGGAACTACGCCGGACCACATCCGCGCCATGAAGTCTGCCTTGCGCGTGGGTGACAGTCGCAGTAAACGTACTGCTTCGGAGGGAGTTCATCCCGACTTAAAGATTGTAGTTTCGTCGACCGTTCCATTAGCGAAGCGCTCGCGCCTGGGGGCGAAACTGGCGGCGGGCGAATTCGTCACTATGGTTGAGATCGTGCCGCCGAAAGGCATCGACATCCGTAAGGAGGTCGAGGGCGCGAAGTTCGTGAAATCGGTTGGAGTCGATGCCGTCAATATTCCCGACAGCCCGCGAGCCTCGGCTCGCATGAGCAATCAGGCTTTGTCGCTGCTGATGCAGCAGGAGGTCGGGATCGAGGCGATTCTGCATTACACATGCCGCGACCGCAACGTGCTTGGCATTCAGTCAGACTTGCTGGGTGCGGCGGCGACCGGCATCAAGAATCTGATCTGCATCACCGGCGATCCGCCGAAGATGGGTAATTATCCCGACGCGACAGCGGTCTTCGACGTGGATGCGATCGGCCTTGTGAACATTGTGCACAACCTGAATCGCGGACTGGATTTGGGGGGCAATCCTATCGGCGCGGGAACCGGTTTCGTCATCGGAGTCGGCGCAAACCCGGGGTTACCGAATCTCGACGAGGAGATCAAGCGCTTCGAATACAAAGTGCAGGCGGGAGCGGAGTACGTTGTGACGCAACCTGTCTTCGACCTCACGTTGCTCGAAAAATTCCTCCGCCGCATCGAGCATTTCCGGATTCCGGTGGTGGCGGGAATCTGGCCGCTGGTAAGCGCGCGCAACGCCGAGTTCATGAAGAACGAGTTGCGAGTATCGGTGCCTGACGAAATTCTCAACCGCATGACGAGCGCGACGAGTCCTGAGGCTGCGCGAGAGGAAGGCATAGCCATTGCGCGTGAGATGCTGGCGGCGGTTCGTGACCGGGTGCAGGGCGCGCAGATCAGCGCTCCGCAGGGGCGTTATGCGTCGGCGGTCGATGTGCTCGAAGCGCTCGGGACGAGACGGCCGGCGTCTGTTTAGTCTTGTGTGCCTCCCGCGCCATCCCGTGAAAATTCGATTTGGAAAAAAGACCGGCGGAATCCGCGCAACTTAACTATTTTTTGCTGGACAAATTCTGTCGCGCGCGGCATTACAATAGAGACGGGAGTGAGTTGATTGATAAAGTTTGAAGAGTGCCTCGAACGTTTGGAGCGAATCGTCCACGAACTGGAAAAAGGCGAAGTGCCCCTCGAGAAATCTCTCACCCTTTTTGAAGAAGGCATGCAACTCTCCGCGAGCTGCAAGAAACAGTTAGAGGAAGCGGAAGGCAAAGTTGAAATTTTGTTAAAACAAAACGGAAAGCTGCAAGCTGAACCGTTTGAGCCCTCAGCCGCGAAGCCGATTCGCAAGTAGCTTCGCCGCATTCGGAATGCACGACGCCTGCGACGTCCCAACGACGCAGCTGAAACTGATCGCAACGACCCTGGTATCACGCCCAAGGGGGAATTATGCAATCCCAGCACGTCGTCATCTATCAAAACAATGCAGCCACAGCGCAGGTTCTGGCGGCCGGCCTCGCCCAACACTACAATTGCGTCCACCTCGCGTTGGATGGCTGTGATCTGAGCGCCTCGATTGCGCGTCATCGCGCTTCGGCACTGGTACTCGATCTCGAAAAATCGGGTCCTGGTGAAGTACACCGCCTGCATCAGGAATTTCCGGACTTGTACATCATCGGCACTCACCGTCTGGCCGACGACAAGCTTTGGGCGGAAGCGATCACTCTTGGCGCCGCCGATATCTGCGAGCCCCGAAACCCGGACGTTTTGCGATCGCTTGAAAAGGGACTGGCGAAGTACGCCGCCTGAGGCCCCTCGTCTCGTTGCAGGCCAAAGCCTGGGCCGCGGCACTTGTTATACTGCCAATCCATGCTGCAGAAAGTACTGGAGGAAGGACGCAAGGCCGCAGACGCGGCACTGGAGAGGGTTCTTCCGTCCGCAACTCAATATCCGGTATCCATTCATAGAGCAATGAGGCACAGCGTCTTCGCCGGGGGCAAGCGGCTGCGACCGATTCTGTGCGTCGAGGCGGGACGGATGATCTTTCAGTCGAAGGTCGTTCGCTCGAAGATCGTTCAATCAAAGATCGCTGAATCCCGGGAAGAGAGCTTGCCGGGAATCGAGCAGGTTGGCGCCGCGCTTGAGATGCTGCACACCTACTCGCTCATTCACGACGACCTGCCTGCGCTCGATAACGATGATCTCCGCCGCGGGCGCCCGACGTGCCACAAAGCGTTCGGCGAAGCAACCGCGATTCTCGCAGGCGATGCGTTGCAGACTCTGGCCTACGAAACCCTGGCGCAAATCCCCTGTCCGCCCGCCTCCATTGTCGCGATCATTCGAGAGATCGCGCGCGGAACTGGCACGATCGAGGGCATGATAGGTGGCCAGGTCGTAGACCTTGAAGCCGAGCGCACCAAGCCTGATCTGTCGACCGTTGAATACATCCATCGCTCCAAAACCGCCGCTCTGATTGCGGCAAGCGTCGTCAGTGGAGGAATCTATGCGGGTGGAGACGAGGCCGACATCAGTCGCTTGCGCACCTACGGGCAGTCGATAGGCTTAGCCTTCCAGATTGTGGACGATGTGCTTGATCTGACGCAGACATCGGAACAACTCGGCAAGACGGCGGGTAAAGATGCCGCCGCAGAAAAGGCAACCTATCCCGCATTATTTGGCATTGATGAATCGCTTCGAAAGGCGGATGCGCTGGTCAAGCAAGGGAACGCGGAAATTGCCGCGTACGGCGAGGCCGGCAGCACCTTAAGCGAACTGGCTCGCTATCTGGTCGCTCGCCAAAAATAGCAGCGAACCTCGGTTAACCAGGCGGTTGACTCGACGGTTGGCTCGACGGTTGACTCGGCCACACCGCTTAGTGGGGGCGTGGCGGAGCGGCAACCGGCTGGTGAGTACTGCTGATCGGTGAGGCCGCGCTATTCAGCATTCCTCTCGCATGTGATTGCGGAAAGCTCGATTGCGCTTGCGAAAGCGGGATGGGTCGTGCCGCGGCAACCGAGACGGGACGCGAGGTACGGTCCACCTGCTTCGCAATGTGATTCAGGTGATCGACCGAACCACGCGGCACGCCCAAGCCCGCGGAGCCTGGGGTGATTGTCATCACCTTGATCACTCCGTCGGGCGGGTTGACTGTCAGCCCACGCCCTACGATCGTTGTGTGGCGCCCGGTTGTCGGTGCCGTCGGCAGCTTCACTGTTTTAGGAGCGTTGACCACATGAGGCATGGGTGCATAGCTGTTCCATAGGCCAGGCTGCCAGAACCATCCATAGCCCGGCGCGAAGGCCCACGTGCCGTAGTGGTAAGGCATCCAGCCCCATTGGTAGCCGGAAACCCAACTGTACCCGGCACCCGGATAAAACGCCCAGCCGCCATCCTGGAACGGACTCCAGTTCGCTCCGGTAAAGAAGGGCTGCCACACGTTGCCGTAACCCGGCACGTTCATAAAATTTCCGTAATAGTTCAAATCGCTCATCCCATAAGCGTACGGAGAGCCAAGTTTGGAGGCGGTCGTCGTCGTTGCGTTGTGATCGTGATACTCGCTCTGCTGACGATCCCAATCGTCGGAAGGCTGAGAAACATAGTTCTTGGCGATCACCAGGCTGTCTTTCGCCGGATCAGAATCGCGCTTAGCAGTAACAGAGGCATCGCTGACAGCGGCAGCGGTAGCAGAGGCATCACTTTGGCTAGCAACCGTGGCCACGACGGCGTCATCCGAGAATTTAATCCCAGCGCTGTGCTTATCAGTAACTTCGAATTGGCCGGAAGGAAGCTTCGCGCTGCATTTGCCCTTGAATACTGCAAGCGTAGCGTGGTTCGTGCCGTCGATGGCCAGGCGGAAGTGGGCCGCTTCAGGAACCGTTACTGAGTCGCGCGCGAAATTCAGAACGAACTCATCGCTGCTCTTGCCCTTCTTGGTGTGGACATTGGCGTAGACCATGCCGGAGACAAGTTGGGCCGTATTTAATTTGCTGCCATCGTCCGCAAGTGTCAGGCGCGAGAAGTCGATTTCCGTCTCAGTCGCCAGCCGCAGAGTACTGCCATCTTCGAATTCGACCTCGGCGCGTCCGTCTGGGCCGGTCTTAACATGCGAACCTTCCACCAGCGGCAGGTTGATGAAAGCGCGAGTCAGCTTTTCACCCGCTCCATGACTCATCTGCACCGACCCCTGCACATCGCTCAAGCGAACGATACGGGCATGGGAATCCGCCCAAGCGGAGGTGACCGGCAAACCAGCGATGCAGGCAGCGCAGATTGCTAACGATCTTCCGAAATTGAATAGTTTTTTTAGGTCGTTGGACAGGATGGTCATGCTACCCCCGGGGAAACTTCGCGATGGACGGCGTTCTTAGGCTCATGGTACGCCTAAACCGAACACCTGATATGAACCTTTTTTCTAACAAACAGTTGTCTCAAGATATTTTGGTACGTTTTTCTTGCAACCTCGCTCGTCGACCTTAACGAGCGTGAAGGCTGGTGAGCAAGTGCTCGGCCCGTCCGCGAGAAATGTTAACGAGGGACGCGTCGGCGACGATTTGCTCAAGAATGGGACGGATGGCCTGGATTTCCGGAAGCTCGTTCCGCCGATCAAGATCCTCCATGCGCTTGAGTTCCTCGTCGAGAGCCAGTTTCTGGTATTGCCGGTCATACTGCAGGCGGTGGCCGCATTCGAGCGTGGCTGAAAGCATCTGGAACGAGTTTGTCAGGGCCTGCACCGCGGAGTTGGAGGAGTAGTTGAAAGTTGATTCTCCCTGGCGACGCGAGTCTTTATAGCTCAAGGTTTTCTTGCCAGTGTTCGCCAGGTTCTTATGATGGGAGTCGACGTCCTTCTGAAAGTAGTTTGCCCTGGCGGTCAGCTCAAAGACTTTCTGCCGCATTGCCGGGCTCACCGAGAAGGCCAACTCGAAGCTGTCAGTAGCATCGGAGTCGGCGGACAATCGTCCGCTCGACTGGTAGTGAGAAGATCCGTCGGCGTGGATTAGCAGCGAGAAGTGTTCCGGTTGCGAATCTGGAAAGTCGATGGTGAAGGTAACGACGGGAAGTTCATCCTGCGCCGCCGTAAGAATCGGTAGGAAAAAAATGAAAAATGCTAGCAATAAACGATGCATCGGGTCGTTGCCATGATTGGCGATGCCGACGGCTAGTGTCAAGAGCAGGTGGAGAGCTATTTATTCGCTAGAGCGCGAGGAATCGTGATCACCGCACGGGCGCACCGGTGCCGGAAAAGAATTGCCAGGCTTTATCAGGTAGGAGCCAGCAGGTAGGAGCAGCAGCCTGTCAGTTGCAGGTTGCCGTATATCCGATCGTGCTCGTATCAGCTAAATAAATTTGTCCCGAAATTACTTTGTTGTTATTGATGCCGCCGACGGTCGCATAGTTTGCGGCCGGGTAGACGACGTCTTGGAATTGCCCGTTCTCGACGATGAATCCGAGGTCGCGATCAGTCGTCAGGTGGTTGCCGACAATCACGCCTGAATTGTTAATTCCGGTGAGGACTGTTCCAAATTTCGAGTCCGGATAATTGATTGCGGTGAAGCCGTTATCCTTCCACAAGAAGCCATTGCTTACGCGGCCAACGGCATAGGTGCCAATGACCTCGCTATTGTCGTTGATCGCCAGAGCGTAAGTGGTTCGCGCTTCGGGGTAGGCGATGACGGTGTATTCGCCGTTGAGTAAGAGAAAGCCTCGCACCAGCGCCGCGCTTGAACTGAAGCTTCCCACTGTTGCTCCCAATTGATTGGCGCTAAACAACCAGGTGTTTGTCGTCTTCGGATAATTGATGGGGATGAACCTGCCGGCCTGCAGTTGAAAGCCGTGCACCTGTTCAGGATGCAGGCTGTCCTGGTAGAAACCACTCTCAATTCCGATTGCCGTACGTCCATAAAGCCATGTGCTCGATGATTGCGGTGCAGCGTAAAGAGAGATCACTCCTCTCGCCGAACGACTAAAGGCCACAAACTTTTGGGTTTTGTTGTTCACAACTTGGCCGACCACTCCGCCCTCGTCGTCGATTCCCTGCACCTGACTTAATGTATAGCCCGCGGGTGCGGGGAAAGTTTGAAACGTGCACGAAGCTTTGTTGCCAGCTCTCGCAGAGGTTGAAAAGAACAAAAGAACTATCAAGGCCAGACAAAGGTCTCTTGGCCTTGATTGTGCGAGCGTTGATTGCGCGAGCTTTAATTTTGCGAGCTTTGATTGTGCGAGGTTCATGGGACTCCACGGGAGAAGTTGGCGCCAAAAAAACAATTCTGGAGCTGACGCCATGGTTCGACCGGAGTGCTTTCACCCAGGTCAATCTATCTATCGGCATTGGCTGATTTTCAACACGCAAATAATGGACCCACGCAACAGGTTTTGGGACTAGGCCAGCGGTAACTTGCAGGAGAGGAAAGGGGGCTTGGCGACAAAGCGCGCGCGATCTAGATCGCGGGAAGCCTTCGGACTTGGGAGTCAGGCCTTCGGCTTGGGGAGTCATTTGCAGCGGCGTTGCCGGGTTTCCGCGTCTCATTCGAGTGCGCCATATTTGGCGTTCTGGACGCCAGGGTCATCTGGCCTTGACGCTCCGCCGTAGCGGCGGTGTGCAAATGGCAGATGGCAATGGCTAGGGCGTCCGCGGCATCGGCGGACTCCGGAGCCGCGGCTAGATTCAAGAGTCGCGCCACCATTTGCTGTACCTGATGCTTTTCGGCCCGGCCATATCCCACGACGGCGGATTTAATGGAGAGTGGCGAGTATTCCGCTACCTCGAGTCCGGCCGACGCAGCTGCCAGCATGGCCACGCCGCGAACCTGGCCAAGCTTCAACGCTGATTTCACGTTGGTGGCGTAAAAAACATCTTCGATGGCAACCTGGTCGGGACGATGCTCAGAGATCAGAGCTTCAAGGCCGACGGAGATGCGCGCGAGCCTCGTCGGCATCGGATCTTTTGCGGATACTTTGATGGCGCCGCAGATGATGCAGACGAGCTGATCTCGATTTTTATGATCGGAGACTATGTCGACCACGCCGTAGCCGGTGTACTCCGTGCCGCAGTCGATCCCTAAGACGCGCATGGGGCGAGTTTAGCAGGCGCCCTCCGGGATATCGGATAGCGATTCCGGTTCGGGCCAGGCTGCGGGGTCAGCAACATCTGGGCCTCCGGGCCTGCGCCTGATTGTTTTCCCGTTGGAACATTGCATACGCAACGGATGACGATGGAATTCCGCTACGCTTGAGAAATCGCTGGTAGGCGGATTCATCGAAAATTTCGCGTAGCGTGGCGGCAAAAACAGACAACACGCGAGCGATGAAAGAGATGACCTCAGCTGCGGCAAAAACTCGTCTTCGGTTTCGAGCGCCGCTGCGGGCGGGCGCGAATGCTTCAGAAGGGATGGTCATGCTTGCTCCTCTAAGGTGAGCCTGGTTGCGACGTAGGGAGATTCTCTGATGACTGCGGGCGTACTGCCTGCGATGATGCGGCCGCAGACCAGGGCGGACTCGATCAAAATCATCGTCACCATGACCACCAGCAAAGCGGTGACAGCGGCGTCGAGACGATCATTGAAGATTAAGCGGGGATTGGCCGCTGCCTTCACGAGTTGGTTTGCGTGCGCAAGAAATCCAATGCGCGGGTTTGGATCGAGGACCTTGTGCCAGGAGGCCGTGAATGTCACGGACACGAGCCAGCAGAGCGGGATGAGGGTAACGAAGACGTAGCCGAGGGATTGCATTCGAGCGGGAGAAGCGGAGGCATGGTTCGGTTCGGGCAAGCCGGCGCTTACGCGGGGCGTTTTCACTCGACCTGTGTTTACGGTCGCCATCTTAACGCGGGCCATTTTAACGATGATGGTTGTACTAACGCACAACGCCACGATCGCCAGCAATTGATTGCAGATGCCAAAAAGCGGCCACAGTGAATTAATGCCACCGAGTGGATCTTTCACGCCTTGCCACAGAAAACTTCCCCAGGCGGCAACGATCAGTGCGCTCGTAAAAAGAATGGATGGATACCAACTGGTGCGCCCCAAAGGCTTCCAGATATGGCTGAGAGCGTCTTGCAGCATGAAGCGCCCGACCCTGGTTCCGGCGTCAATAATGGTGAGAATAAACAGCGCCTCAAACATGATGGCGAAGTGGTACCAGAGCGCCATGACCGCTTGCCCGCCGAGCGTGCTGGAAAAAATCTGCGCCATGCCTACGGCAAAAGCAGGCGCGCCTCCGGTGCGATTAAAAAGTGTTTGCTCGCCGACAGCATGAGCGAAGGTTGCCATCTGAGCGGCGGTCACGGGGAATCCCCACGCACTAATCGTTGCCGCCGCCGTTTCCGGGGCCTGGCCTACGACTCCGGCAGGGCTATTGATGGCAAAATAAATTCCGGGCTGCAGAACGCAGGCGGAAATCATTGCCATGATCCCGACCATCGACTCGGCCAACATGCCTCCATATCCGACGAATCGAGCTTCGGTTTCGCGGCGGATCAGCTTGGGGGTTGTCCCGCTGGAGATCAACGAATGGAAGCCGCTGATTGCGCCGCAAGCGATGGTGATGAAAGCGAAGGGAAACATAGTTCCCGCAAAGACGGGGCCGGTACCGTCGATAAAGCGCGTCAACGGCGGCATGTGAAGCGATGGACGGAAGGCGACGATGCCCGCCGCGAGAAGTGAAATGGTTCCCAGCTTTACAAACGTGCTCAGGTAATCACGGGGCGCAAGCAAGAGCCAGATCGGAAGCGCAGAGGCCGCAAATCCGTAGCCGATGATCAGAATCGCAAGAGTCGGTGCGGTCAAGGTGAAGATCGCCGCCCACGAAGGCTGCTGCGAGACCCACTGGCCTCCGAATATCGCGGCAATGACGAGCACGAAGCCAAGCAGCGAGCTTTCAAGGACTTTGCCGGGACGGATACGTCGCAGGTAAAAACCCATCAGCACGGCGATCGGCATCGTCATTGCGATGGTGAAGGTTCCCCATGGACTTGATTTCAGCGCATTCACGACGATGAGGGCGGTTGCGCCGAGCAAAATTACGATGATGCTGATGACTGCGGCGTAAGCGATGAGGCCGGCAAGCGGTCCGATCTCGGATTTCGCCATCTCGGTAAGCGACTTGCCGTCGCGGCGAATGGAGAACAAAAGAATGACGAAATCTTGCACGCACCCGCCCAGAACCCCGCCGGCGATGATCCAAAGCGTGCCCGGCAGGTAGCCAAACTGCGCGGCCAGCACGGGGCCCACGAGGGGGCCGGGGCCCGCAATGGCGGCAAAGTGGTGACCGAAGACAACCCATTTGTTGGTGGGGATGAAATCGCGCCCGTTCTCAAGCCGTTCCGCGGGAGTGGCTCGCAGCGGATCAAGCACAAGAATTTTCGCTGCGATAAATCCGCTGTAGAAACGGTAACCAACCGTATAGGTACAGACGGCCGCGACGACCAGCCACAAAGCGTTGATCTGCTCACCGCGATGCAAAGCGATTGTCGCGAGCGCCAAGGCACCGAGGAGGCTGACGGCGACCCATAGAACGATCCGCAAAATTTTTGGCATGAGATTATGCTTGTGGCGTTTATGCTACCGGGATATTCAACGGTTGTATTGTGTGCGAGAAGAGGGGCGATTCGCAAGCCGTGATTTCTTTGGCAACTAGCTTTCCTGCTAAGTGCACGGCGGCGGCAACTGACAAGGAACTAAAACCAACGTGATAATGTTTTAAACTTCGAGACGGGTTAAGAGTAGAGAAGTAATTCCGTGACGCTGTGTTGGCGGGCAAAACGAAAACCGATTTTTGAACCGAGATTCCCTGAGAGGTACACGCGATGAAGATAGGTGTCTTGACCGGTGGAGGCGATTGTCCCGGATTAAACGCGGTGATTCGCGCGATCGTGCGCAAGGGCAGCTTCCATTACAACGATGAATTTATCGGCTTCATAGAAGGCTGGCGCGGACTGGTGGAAAACCAGACGATGGACCTGGGCCTCGACACCGTTGCTGCAATATTGCCGCGGGGTGGCACGATTCTGCGAACCTCGCGCACCAATCCCGCAAAGCACGAAGGCGGCTTGCAAAAATGCGCCGAACATTTAAAGAAGAACGGGTGTGATGCGCTCATTGCCATTGGTGGCGACGACACACTCTCCGTTGCCAAGAAACTATTCGATAACGGAGTCAAAGTTATCGGCGTTCCGAAGACTATCGACAACGATTTGGCCGGGACGGATTTCACTTTCGGATTCGACACAGCAGTCAATATAGCGAGCGACGCGATTGACAGGCTGCATACCACAGCGGAAGCGCACAATCGGGTGATTGTGGTTGAGGTAATGGGCCGTTCGGCTGGATGGATCGCCACCTACAGCGGAATCGCCGGCGGCGCCCACGTCATTCTTATTCCTGAAGTTCCCTTCGATATCGATGAAGTTTCAGCACTGATCAAGCAGCGCCACGCCCGCGGCAGATATTTCAGCATCGTTGTAGCGGCCGAGGGAGCGCGATTTGGAGGTGCTCTGGCAACTCGGGAGGGGGCTTCTACCGATCGCGATGAATTCGGCCACCCTCGCCTTGGAGGAATCGGGCAGACTGTGGCCGCAGAAATCGAGAAACGAACCGGGTTCGAGTCTCGATCTGTGGTGCTTGGCCACGTTCAGCGAGGCGGCACGCCCTCCGCTTTCGACCGGGTGCTGGCGACGCGTTACGGGTTAGGCGCGATTGACATGATGCATCGCGGCGAATTCGGGCAGATGGCCGCGCTTCGCGGAAACAAGATTATTTCCATCCCGCTCGCCGAGGCAATCTCTTCGAATCGAAAAGTAGACAAGGACATTCTCGATGCCGCGACCGGCATCCTGGAAAAACTCAAGGCTGGGAACGCCTGAGCATCGAGCGAACTCGGGCGACCGGGGTTTCGTCCGGGAACAACAGTCTTTACTTGGCAATTTTGTGTCTTGAAGGCATACTACTGAGCATTGGCAGTGGTCGGTGGCTCTCTCCCGGGCCCACTAACAAAGGATTTTCCTAGTGCACATGTTAGAAGATACGCCCGAGCACCACCTTGACCGCATGACGCCGGGGGAGGCCGAGCCTCCAGTTCATGAAGCGGACGTTCAGCGCAAGCGCATGCTCATGGCGCTGGGGATTCTGCTGGTGGCGTTGGTGGCGGTCATCTTCAAAGACTGGGATTTCTGGTTTCCGCCCGACACGCCAACTCAGGAAGCTGCCGTCCGCAGCAGAGCGAAAAGAAATGTCACGCCGGTCCCTTCGAACCCAGCGTCGACGGGGCATGAACACAAGCAAGCTAAGGCTTCCGTCCCAGCCGCTCCTAAAGCTCCAATGGCGGCAAGCACGGAGCGCGCGACTCTTCCTCCGCTAGAGGTGGAGGTCGTTGCCGGCAATCGCCGCATGGGAGTCCCAGCCAAGAGCAACGCGATTAATGTCGACGTTGATACGGGCGAGACGTCGACTGGCTCAACCTCTACGGGCTCAACCTTGGCTGGCTCGGGGGCAAACGTCTCTGCTCCTGCCGCATCCGCGCCCATTACGCGCGTGCCGATCTTGAGCGCATCGAACAGTGCCGGGGAGCGGGCGCGCGTTTCGCCGCAGGCTTCTCAAACGGTCACGGTTTCGGTGCCGCCGAGTTATCCGTTGCTGGCTCGTGAAATGAAAGTGCAAGGCGCAGTCAGCCTGCGTGCTCTTATCTCGCGTGAAGGGAACATTCAGGACCTTCAAATTTTGAGCGGCCCGGCGATTCTTGCCGCCGCCGCCCGGGAAGCGGTCAAGCAATGGCACTTCAAACCTTACGTGCTTGACGGCCAGGCGGTTGAAACCCAAGCCCGCATTACGGTCAACTTCACCATCTCGACAAACTAGAATTTGTCGACTGCACCGGTCAGTGCGCGAGCACACTCAAGGATTCCAACGCCGGAAATCAAACGGGCGTCCTGATTCTTGCGAATCGCTGACGCCCGTGCAGCCCTCCCCCAGAACTGCCAAGTCAAGTTATGACTCCATCTGTAATTTTCAAATGGCACGCGAGTGCCAATTTTTTCCCACCAAAGTGCCAGTCAGCAGTTCAGCCGAGTTGGCTACGAAAGCGCTGCCTTTGATTCGGACAATGCTATTCCGACAACACCATCATTCCCGGCGCGCCACCTGTGGAAAATGGCGAGCCTGAGATCGCTGTCGGCGCTCCAGTTGATGAGTTATAGGTGAAGGACGCGATGCCATTGCCGGTTGCGCTTCCAAGGTAGAGATAATTGCCTACCGGGTCGATGAGTGCGAACAACCCGCCCGCGGAAGCGCTGAACGGCGAACCGGCAACAGGGATTAGTTGCCCATTGACTGGAGCGATCGTGAATCCCCAGATCGACGCACTCGTACCCGAAGTCGCGGCGTAGAGAAACTGTCCACTTGGATCGACCACCAGGGCAGTGGGCCCATTGCCGAGGGTTGCTGTAAAAGGCGAGCCAGGAATGGGAGTGAGCGCTCCTGAAGCAGGATCAATGTTAAATCCGGAAATGTTGCCTACCGTAGAGACGTTCGGATTCAGCGCCGAGGCGTTGGCGACGTAGAGATATTTCGATCCTGGGTCCAAGGCGAGTCCGATTGCTCCCGCACCGGAGAGGGTCGGGGTATTCAGCACGGGCGCGAGCGCACCGTTCGCGAACGTAAATCCGGTGACCATTCCGATTGCAGGATTGGAAACATAAACAAACTTCCCGGAAGGCGTGATCACAATATTGCTGGGATCGTTGTTCGCGAAAAAGGGCGAGCCAGGCACTTCGGACAAGGCACCGGTGGTGGCGTCGATCGCAAACACCGAAACGGTGTTCGAGAAATTATTGGTGACGAGGAGGTAGGCGCCCGAGGGATCGATGACGGCCTGATCGGCACCCGCACCTGCGGGGATGGGCGTTTGGGTCAGCGTCAAGCTACCGTCGCCGGCTACGCTGAAAGTGGAAATGGTATCGGCACCGGAGTTAACGACATACAAGAACTTCTTGGACGGCAACAGGGCCAACCCTTTCGGGGAAACGCCCTGCACCTGTGGCGTGAGCGATGCGACCGTGATTGCGCCGGTGGATCCGTTGATATGGAGAAAGGCGACTGCGCCGCGCCCGGGCACGGTAGCATAAGAGTTGTGATTGGGCGCCGCCGGACCGGAGTGGCGGTTGCTGCCGCAGGACACGAAAAGCCCGATGAATACTACAGCCACGGCCGCACTTAGCTGCTTGCAATCAGTTTGACGTGCCAGAGCTGCGCGCGCCGCCCCCACAAATTTCATTGGCAAATTTGCTCCTGCGAATCCTGGATGGGATAGAAAAAGTCTCTCACTAAAGTGTCTGACTATGGTGTCTCACTATCGTGCACGAGATCGTCCGAACTGGCAACCCGGCTGACGCCGTGTTCGAGATCCGTATTCTTTCCATTGGATGCGGCTTAGCGATGCCTTTGCCGATGCGATTTAGGGATGTGAATTACGGGCGGCGGGCAAATTTTCTGGAGTAGAGGACAAATTCTTCGATTCCATCGAATATGTTCTAATCAATATTGCCGATCGATTGGCAGCTGAAGCCAAATTTAGACTGAGTCAGTCCGCAAAAGAACATTCGTGATCGACATCCACTGCCACATTCTGCCGGAAGTTGACGACGGACCAAAGTCGTGGGATGTGGCCGTAGAAATGTGCCGCATGGCGGTCGCCGATGGAATCACTCACACCGTCGCCACGCCGCACGCCAACGATCGCTACGCTTACGATCGGCCGTACCTCTCCGAATTGCTCGATCAACTTCGGGAAAGGGTTGGACCGTCGTTGAAATTCAGCCTGGGATGCGACTTTCACCTTTCTTTCGAAAATCTCGAGCGGGCGCTGGAGAATCCCCACACCTACACGATTGGGGAGACGAATTATCTTCTGGTAGAGCTGAGCAATTTCAGTGTTCCAAACCAGATTTCTGAGTGCTTCACACGGCTCGGAGATCGCGGTCTTACGCCGATTTTGACCCATCCCGAACGGAACCCAATCCTTCAGCAAACTCCGCTTCGGATTTTGGAGTGGGCCGAGCAGGGGTGCCTGATTCAGGTTACTGCCTCGTCCCTGACGGGATTTTGGGGAGAGCGTCCAGAGATTATTGCGCGCTGGTTGCTCGAGCGGTCGGCGGTGCACGTCCTCGCCTCCGATGCACACGAGACAAAACGCCGGATTCCAAATATGTCGGCTGCACGCGCGGTGGCGGAGAAGATGGCGGGAGCGGAATACGCGGAGGCTCTCGTCGTAGGCAATCCCGGCGCAATCGTTCGGGGAGCTACGATTCCCTATTTGCCGCGTCCTATTCTTGATTAGGTGCTGCTGGGCTATTTGCTAGTGGACCGAGTGCTGATGGACCAGTGCGGAACTTTCAGCTGGCTACTGCTGCGACATATTTTCTTGCGGACGCTGCTTCGTTGCGGGCTTCGACTCTGTAGGGATTGTGGTCATGGCGCTCTCCGGGTTGAGCAGATGATTGGAGCTTGGCCCCAACCCAAGTTCGATCAAAGCGCGGGAATCGGGAGTGGTTTTCGACTGCCATCCATGGTCGGCCTGGTAGCGTTGCATCGCGGCCTGCGAATTGCTATCCCAGGTTCCGGAAGCCTCGCCCTGCAGATAGTGCTCGCGAATCAACGCCATTTGAATTTCTCGGGTGCGGCTTGAATCGATGGCCTGTTGCCCGCGTTTCTTCCCGACCTTCTTCGAACTTTTCTTGGCGCCTTTCTTTCCGGGTGCAGATTTGCTGCGTAAAGCATTTTTCGACGAGCTCTGCTTGCTCTTGGTTGAAGCCGAGGCGGCAGTCTGCGGGGATTTCTTAGTTACGACGCTGGATGGGTTATCGGTGTCGCCGAATGCAAACGCTCCCATGCTGAAGGTCAAAGTGCAGGCCAACAGGCCGCACAAGCCTGTCCGCTTTAATCGCTCGATTTGTCGTGACGCATTCATCATGCTGGTTGCAAAAACTTCCTAATCGCGGGGCGGCACAGAAAACAGAAAACCCGGGCGGTACTGGCCCGCCGTGTCATCGTCCATCGTCTATGGTGGCTGAGTCGATGAGGGAGCGCCAGTATCGCCGGGTCTAGTCTAAAGTTACGGAAGAGTTCCAGCCAGGAAGATGGTGCCATCCTGGGCCCTGCCGCCTCGAGGACGAACCAGGAACACTACATCCTGCCCACTCTTCATCGAGGCTTCAGTCTTTTGAAACTCTTCTGGAGTGTTTACGGGCTGTTTATTCACTTCAAGGACAACATCGCCGCGATTCAATCCGAGATCCTCGGCGAACGATCCCTGCTTCACATCCTGAACGACAACGCCCTTTCCAGCAGAAATACCGAGGCGATCGGCGAGATCGGCAGTAATGGCACGCACCGTTACTCCGAACTTGCTTGCCTTGGGTGCCTCCTCACTCGGATTTTCCTCCTCTTCTCCCAAACGGGAGGCGAAGAGTTTGGAGCGGTCGGCGATGGTAATCGTCGTATCCTGCTTTTTGCCATTGCGGACGTAGGCGACCTTCACCTTCGAACCTGGCTTGCGCGCGGCGATATCTGCAACCAACTCATCGCCGCTCTTCAATTCCTTGCCGTCGATCGAGGTAATGGTGTCGCCGATTTTCAGGCCGGCTTGATCCGCCGGGCTTCCGGAGACAACATTCGACACGGTAACGCCGGAGCCGTAGATGTGAGCGATCGCGGGATTCGGCTGCGCCGAAAATTCGATACCGATCGATCCGCGGGCGACTCGATGTTCAGGGCCGATAAGCTGGTTATAAACCTGGGCCACGGTGTTCGAAGGCATGGCGAAACCGACGCCAGCATAGGAACTCGTCTCGGTAAGAATCGCTGTGTTGATGCCGATGACCTCGCCGCCCATGTTCACGAGGGGCCCGCCGGAATTACCCGGGTTGATGGCTGCGTCGGTCTGAATGAACGATTGAAATTGTCGATTGGGGACGATGTTGCGTCCTTTGGCGGAGACGATGCCCGCCGTCACAGTCTCTTGCAAGCCGAAGGGACTGCCGATCGCGAGAACCCAGTCGCCAACCTGCATGCCGTCAGAATTGCCCAGCTTGGCAACCGGAAGCGGGTGATCGACTTCAATTTTTATCACGGCAAGATCGGTCTCCTGATCCATGCCAATGAGCTTCGCCTCGTGCCCGGGGGAGACAGGATTTTCATCCTGCAACTTTACGCGGATGCGGTCAGCCTTCTCAACCACGTGACGATTGGTGACGATGTAGCCCTTGGAATCGACGATCACGCCGGAGCCAAGTGAACGTTGACGGACGGAGCCGGGGTCGGGGCCGCCCTGGCCTCCCGGACCGCCTTGACCACCGAAGAATTTATCGAAAAAGTCCTGAAATGGGGTATCGTCGCCGCTGCCGCCATCACCCTGCTCGTCATTCGGATCAGGACGGACGGAACGCCCGCCTCGCCGGCGAGGATTCTTCACCGTCGATTCGGTATTGATGTTCACCACGCTAGGCTCAAGCTGCTTCGAGATTTGCGAGAAAGTATTCGAGAGTTGCTGTGGCGCAGGTATCGTGAGTTGGGCGGCGTCGGAGGATCTCTGCCCTTCTTTGCCCTTCACACCATAAGAAACGACGGTACCTATCAAAATGCCCACGGTAAGCGTGGCGAGAATCGTGAGCGTGTACGCCCAGCGGTGGGCCCGAAAACGAGCCAGAAAAGCGCTTTCGCGCGAATCCATTTATTGCCTCCTGAAATGACTAACTCTCTATTATACCTTCGGCCTAGAGCGGATAAAACGGTAGGTCCTAACACTTAGACGCCGAATTGCGAAATAGCGTTTCCCTTTACATTCATTTGCATACGCGCCCCGGGTGTTGACTTGGTTACGGGGTGCAGGGACGGGGGACTTTTCCGCTTTCCCCGGCTACACTAGGTGGCACACGGCGTTCTTCGGGGTTCTACGGCATGTTCATGGCGGTCCCATAGGCAAAGTGATCAAGGCCAGGAAAAGGCCTGTGTATCCTGCAATCACCAGCAGGATGACGAGGACACCAAAGCTTAAAGTATTGAAAATTCCCCAAGGCCCGGAGACTGCTCCCACGGCGAGTTTCCAAAGGCCGAGGCCTTCGGCTACGAGGCATGGAGGCAAAAGCAAAAATCCGATCAAGCGGCCATGCGTGACCTGTGGAAACGCAATCAAGAATATGACCGCCGGAAGAAAGACGAGAGCAGGAACGATGGCGAGGGGCGCGCCAATGATGAATGCGCGCTCTCGGTGATGAGTGGTCATGACAGAGCTTCCGCCGGAAGTTGGGGCCTTGGGCGATTCTAGTTCGCGATGCACAATTCCAGCCGGGCTTTCTAAGCCGGGCTTCAGAGGACTTGATGCATCAGTCGCCGCGATTAGTTGGCTTCATAGACGGTTTTGCCGCCGACGACCGTTCGCAGCACCTTCGTCTGCAGGAGCTTTGTTGCTTGCGCGGCGGTGATGTCCTGATCGAGCACGATGAAGTCGGCGAGCATCCCCGGCGCCAGCTTTCCCTTTTGCGTTTCGGCAAATTCAGCAAACGCCGCTCCGGCGGTGTAGGCGGCAATGGCTTGTTCAATCGTAATTTTCTGCGTCGGATGATAAGTTTTCCTTCCGTCGAGACTCATGCGCGTGATTGCCGAATAAAGTCCTAAAAACGGCGATACCGGCTCGACCGGATAATCCGTACCGAACGCGAGCGTCACTCCCCTGCGAAGAAACTCCTGCCATGCGTATGAATACTCGGCGCGCTTCGGCCCCAGCCGCGACTCCGCCCAATTCATGTCGGTGAGCAAATGACCCGGCTGCATGGAGGCGATCACCTTGAGCTCTTTGAAGCGCATGACCTGCTGCGGCGTCGTGACCTGGGCATGCTCGACTCGCAGACGGTAATCAGCACCGCCGTCGACTGCCTTCACCTTTGCCTCTTTCGCAGCCTTCTCAGCTTCGGCGAAGGCATCGAGCGCAATCTGCACGCCTTTGTCGCCGATGGCGTGAAAGCCGATCTGATATCCGGCAAGCACGCGCTCCCTGGTCATAGCGTTCAGCTTCTCGGCTTCGTATTGCGGAAGGCCGCTGTTCTGGGGATCGTCGTTGTAGGGCTCAATCAGCGCTGCCGTCTTCGATCCGAGCGAACCATCCATGAAGCCTTTGAGCATTCCGGTGTGGAGCATGTTGTCGGATACGGGATGAGAGGCCCGCTTCTTGTTCAGCTCATCGACGGAGTCGTCAAAGCTTAGCCACTCTGAAATTCTGGCAGTCAGCTTCCCGTCCTTTTCCAGGGCCCCGTACGTTTGAAAATTCTCCCAGGACGAAAAATCCTGCGCCGAGGTGACGCCGTGGCTGGCGAGGTCGGCGAGAGCAAGTTCGATGGCCTGCCGCCGCTTTTCAGGTGTTGGTTTAGGAATAATCGAGGTTACGGCAGTTTTCGCGGTTTCGCGCAGGATGCCGTTAGGCGTTCCCGCTTCGTCGCGATCGATCTTCCCACCCTCGGGATCGTGGCTGGCCACCGTGATGCTTGCCAGTTGCAGGGCCTTGGTGTTGGCCACGCCAATGTGTCCGTCGACGCGATCAAGGTAGATGGGATGACCACCGCTTACTTCATCGAGATCCCAACGTGTGGGGACGGTTTTCACTGGCCAGAGTGTTTCATCCCAGCCTTCGCCGACGACCCACGACCCGGGTTCGGCGGTCTCAACCCTGGCCAACAGCCGCTCGCGGAATTCGTCGAGTGTTTTCGCGCCCACGAGATCGACGTTCATCTTTTCCATGCCGGCGCTCGCGAGGTGAACGTGGGCATCGTTGAAGCCGGGCATAACGAAGCGGCCACCGAGATCGACCACCTTTGTATCCGGCCCTTTGAGCTTCATCACTTCTTCGCGCGTGCCCACGGCCATGATCTTTTCGCCGCTGACCGCTAGCGCTTCGGCTCGTTTGCCTCCGCCAAGGGACAAAGATGGATCAACAACTTCGGTATAAATATTGGCGTGAAAAAAAATCTGGTCTGCTTTTGGCTTTTGGGAGCCGGGACTTGTGCTCTGCCCGGAGGCCCAACCAGCAGCTAGTACGACCAGAGCAATGTGCTTCATCATCATTCTCCAACTCCAGATAGTGTCAGCATTGTAAGTAATATGCGCTTCAGTCCAAGCTCTCGTCCGTTGCAGTCGAACCATTCTTGCAACGTATGCGCTCCGCCACCCGAGCCCCCGCCTCCGATTGCGATCGCTTCGCGGCCGAGAGACAAGGGAATATTTGCGTCGGTTGAGGCTCTCTGCACTTGAGCGGCGTTGCCGAGCTGAGTATCGACAGCTCGAATCACTCTGAACAGCCGCGCGTCGCGCGATAGCTCTCCAGCCGGACGATTGCCGATCTCAACCACCTCGGTTTGGACGGTCTGGCTGTGCACATGAGGCTTTCTCGACGAGCGTTGTGCGGACACGTGATTTTCAGCGGTAGCAGCCTGATCGAGCGAAAGTCTCAAGGCGCGCTCCAGCCGGTCGATTTCGGTAGTCGACGTGGAGCGCAGGTCGACACGCATGGAAGCGGACTCGGGAATGGAGTTCACCGAGGTTCCTCCGCGAATGACGCCAATGTTAAACGTGGTCTTGGGAGATGAAGGAACCGGGGTCTGCGAAAAAACTTCGATCGCGCGGCCGAGGACGATGATCGGATTGGGCGCTCCAAAGTCGCTCCATGAGTGCCCTCCCGGCCCACGAACGATGACTTCAAACCGGCGGCTGCCCAAGGCTTCGGCCACCACCGTATCGGAGCCAGCGCCGTCGATAATCACGCTGTAGGCGATAGAGTCTCGCCAAGCGGGCGTCGAAAAAACATGCCGCATGCCGCGCAGATCGCCTTCGCCTTCTTCTCCGACGTTGCCAATGAAGAGAAAGGGCATGCCATGCGAAACCTTGGTTTTGTTCAGAGCGCTGGCAATGGCGAGGATTGCGGCGATTCCGGCTCCGTTATCGGCAACCCCGGGTCCGTAGAGCCTCGAACCCTGCTGGCGAATGTTGAGCGGCGTGGTCGACGGAAAGACGGTATCAATGTGGGCGCTCAGCGATACGTAGGGACCTGCCACGCCGGGTCTTACGCCGAAGACATTCCCAACCTCATCCACCTTTACGTTGGTCAGGCCCAGATCGCGAAAGCGCTCGGCCAGCCACGCGCTGCGCGGTGACTCGCCAAAGGGCGGGGCGGGGATGCGAGTGGCCTCCAGTTGCCAATTCGCAAATTCGGCTTCATCGTTGCGAAAGCGCTCAAAGGCCGATCGCACACCCGGAGAGCTTGCCAGTCGTGATACTTCGTCCTGAACCGGCGGGTAAAGATCGGAAGCTGGCACGTTTGGAACTTTCTCCATTCCACTCACAATATCCGCTAATTACGTAGAGCCGAATTATTTCGTTCGCCGGCAGCCGGCACCTGATGGTTCGTGCATGATTTAAAAATTAATTCTGGCTATCTTATAACGTGAGGCAGTAACGTGAAGCAGCAACGTCAAGAAGCAACGAGAAGAAGGCGTGAAGAAGCGAAGAAGTACGTGAACCGGGATCGGCCGTAGCTGCATCAGAAAACGGTTGCTGGCGGGATTAAGATTTCATTATCAGGATTTCATCCCGGCCCGCTCAATTTGTTGGAGGCAAGCATGAGTACACCCGTAAAACCCGTCTGGAAGATTGTTGGCATCGTCGTCGGGATCATTGTTCTAGTCCTTATCGCGATTCCAATGTTTATCGACGTCAACAATTACCGGCCTCAGATCGAGTCCAATCTTACCTCTGCGCTGGGGCGACAGGTTAAAGTTGGCAATCTGAGCCTCAGCATTCTCTCGGGCAGCGTGAAGGCTGACCAGCTATCGATCGCGGATGATCCAAAGTTCAGCAATTCGGCGTTCATTCAGGCGAAGGCCCTGGCGGTGGGGGTCGAGTTGATGCCGCTGGTATTCAGCAAAAAGCTGAATGTCACGAACATCAATATCGAGCATCCGGAGATTTTTCTGCTTCGCAATCGCGACGGTGTGTGGAATTTTTCATCGCTTGGCGCGCAATCGAACGGAGCGGCCAAGCCCTCGTCCTCGAACGATTCAACAACGAACTCGACTTCAAATATCAACATTGCCAAGCTTGACGTAACGGATGGAACCGTCACGGTTGGTTCAAGCACGGGCAAGCGACAGCCAATCGTTTACAAGAACGTGGACATCGCGGTCCGGAATTTTGCATTCACCGGCTCTTTCCCGGTGAAGGCGTCCGTCGGCCTGCCTGGTGGAGGCAACTTGAAGATTGACGGAAAAGCAGGCCCTATTAATGCAACCGACTCGGCCCTGACTCCGCTCGAAGCAAAGCTAAAGATCACGAAGCTGGATCTTGCACAGTCGGCGCTCGTAGACCCTTCGCTCGGCATGACGGGCTCAGCCGACTTCGAAGGAACTCTGAGCTCCGATGGCCGGGTTGCGAAGGCTAACGGCACGGTTAAAGGGACTGCGCTGAAGCTTGTACCCGCGGGTAAACCCGCAGGGCAGCCGGTGAATCTGGTTTTCGCGGTCGAACACAATCTGAAAGATGAAACGGGAAAAATCAATCAGGGAGATATCACGATCGGTAAGGCGGCCGCAAAGTTACTCGGCACCTACAACATGAAGGGTGAGACGACATCCATCCAAACCAAGTTGACAGCCAACGGCATGCCAGTCGATGACGTTGAAACCGTGCTTCCAGCGCTCGGCGTCAACCTGCCGAGTGGCTCGCAGCTCAAAGGCGGAACGATTTCGGCGGAGATCAGCTCGAATGGGCCGCTCGACAAACTCGTCTCCTCCGGGTGGGTGAAGATGAATAACACCGCGCTAACGGGATTTAACCTCGGTTCGAAGTTGTCTGCGCTATCGGCGCTCACCGGCAAACAGCCATCAACCGGCAACGACACCCAGATCCAGAATTTGAGTTCGAACGTTCGCTACGCTCCCGACGGAACTAAACTCGACAAGATCAGTCTTGTGATTCCCGCCCTCGGAACGGTCACTGGAGACGGCACGATCAGCCCGAGCAACGCTCTTGCCTTCAAGTTGATCGCCAATCTCAGCGGAGGAATCGGCGGCGGTCTGACGCAAGTCGCGGGTGCGGGGTCTGGCGGCATCCCGATTATGATCGGCGGAACGACTTCCAACCCGACTTTCAGTCCCGATATGAAGGGGATTATGGGAAGCAAGCTGAAGGGGCTGATTCCTAACGGAGCGGGCGGGAAAAATAATCCTCTCGGCGGGCTGGGCGGGCTCTTAGGAAAGAAGCCTCACTAACCAAATTTGAATTCGAGAGGTGGCGCACCGGGCGCTGCGCCCTGTGAGTCCAAGTCACCTTACAGTGTGCAATGTTGTTTCTCGCGAGCCATACGTTTTGGATTCCAGCATTTTCATCGCGTTCGTGATCGCGCCCAACACGTTCTCATCGCCAATCACGGTGTTGATCATGAGGTGATACAGGGTACGCGTGGGCCAATCGGCATTGAAGTAATGTTTGATGTAGGCGATCCGCTCTCTATCAATGGTGTCGACGAGCTCTTCGGCTTCAGCGGCGGTCTTTCCGATGGCCAGAAGGCGTTTCATCTTTTCTTCGTGCGGCGCGTAGGTGAAGACGCGAAACGTATCGCTGCGCTCGCGCAGAAAAAACGGAGCGCCGCGGCCCACGATCACCGCATTGCCTTCTTCCGCAATCGTTCCCATGATTTCGCCGACCATGGCCATCATGCGGTCCGCATCAAAAGCGTGGGATGAAGCCAGGGGGAGGCTGCGTTCATAGCTACCGCGCCAGAATGTTTTCGCAAGGCGGTAGAAGCGTCCATCGACGCGTTCGTCGCAGAGGGCGACGGCTGATTCTGATACCTGCGCTCGCTCGGCAATCTCGCGGGTCAACTGTTGGTCCCAAAGCTTCCATCCCAACTGGCGAGATAGTTGTGCGGCAATGGCACCTCCACCGCTTCCAAACTCGCGTTCTATGGTAACGATTCGAAACATTGCGCACCTCCGCGACAGCGCCCCGGCTGCCGTGATTCGTCGGCTACTTTCAATATTCAGAGCCAACCATACTTTCAATGCCAATCCATACCAACAGGCTGCGATCTCGACTAATGGGCTACGATCTCGCCCCCCGGTTTTACTTTTTTAATAAGAAAGACGCAAGGGACAAGGCACGCAATGACGATTCCGAGGAGCCAGAAGTTGTCAATGTAGGCCAGCATCGTAGACTGACGGACAAGATTCGCCTGAATCAGCGCGTACGCATGTTGGGCTGCGTTACCGCCCGCGCCTCCGGAGAATCTCGCCGTGAGGCCTTGCAGGGTTGACTGAAATTGAGGATTGCCGGCGCTCAGATTCTCGCTTAGCCGTACCTGGTGGAATTGCGTGCGTCGAGCCAGGAGCGTGGTCACCACCGAGATCCCGACACTGCCACCGATATTTCGGGCGAGGTTCATCAATCCTGATGCGGCGTTATTTTTGTCGCGAGGCAAGCCCGAATATGCGGTCGTATTGATCGGCACGAAAAGAAAAGCAAGCCCTGCAGCCTGATATACGCGGGCGAACATTACCGTCCTGAAATCGACGCCCAAATCGAAGTTGGTCATATGGAAGAGCGAAAACGAAAGCATGCACAGGCCGAAGAGCATTAAATACCGGGGGCTATAGCGGGATAACAAGAACCCGACGACGGGCATCGCGATCATGATGGTGAAACCACCCGGCATCAGAGCGAGGCCCGACCGCTCGGCAGTGTAGCCAAGCAGGGTCTGCATGAAGAGTGGCAGCAGCAGCGTGCTGCCGAGCAGGGCGAAGCCGAGCATGAACATGAGGAAGTTCGCGGTGGCAAACGTCCGCTCGCGGAAGAGATGCAGATCGATGATTGGGTCTTTGTGGTTCCATTCCCAGAAAATTACGAAAATTAAAGCGACCACAGCGACTGCCGTAAGCGCCACGATGAAGTGCGACTCAAACCAGTCTTCACGCTGCCCTTTATCGAGAACGACCTGCAGCGCCCCGAGGCCGAGCGCTATCAAGCTAAGGCCAACATAGTCGATGCGAGTTTCGGTCAGCTTTCTGCGCTTAAGGTAAGGCGGATCCTGAATGAGCCTTTGTGTAAGCAAGAGCGAAATGATTCCGACGGGAATGTTGACGAAGAAGATCCAGCGCCAACTGAAGTTGTCGGTGATCCATCCGCCAAGCGTTGGACCGATCGCTGGAGCCATCACGACCGCGATGCCGTAAACGGCAAAGGCCATTCCGCGTTTCGCTGGAGCGAAGGTGTCCGCAAGAATCGATTGTTCGCTTGGCTGCAGGCCGCCGCCGCCCGCCCCCTGGAGCACGCGGAAGACAATCAGCATGGGCAGGTTGAGCGAAAAGCCGCAAAGTGCCGAACTGATGGTGAAGAGCGCAACACAGCTCATGTAGAAACGCTTGCGGCCCATGATCGACGAAAGCCATCCACTCAACGGCAGCACGATGGCGTTCGAAACGAGATAGGAGGTCAGCACCCAGGTACTTTCGTCCTGCCCGGCGGAGAGGCTGCCGGCGATATGCGGCAACGCGACGTTGGCGATGCTGGTATCGAGCACCTCCATAAACGTAGCGAGCGTGACCGTTAAGGCGATGATCCAGGGGTTGACGGGCGATTGCCAAGCAGCGGCATCCGCCTCATTCATTGTGATCGCCGCGGCGCCCATTATTTAATCCAGACCTTCGGCGTCACCGACATTCCCGGACGCAGTTCGCGGCCCTTGATTTCGTGTGGATTGAAGACGATTTTTACGGGCAGGCGCTGCACGACCTTGACGTAGTTTCCGGTCGCATTCTCGGG
>JANYKL010000023.1 GCA_025361625.1 Acidobacteriaceae bacterium | reverse complement strand
TCGCATCACCTTCGAGCGCGCCACCGGTCGCCATTTCGCGAAATACCTCTCCGCCATGATCCTTCTCGTCGGCTTCCTGATGGTGGCTTTCACGGAGCGCAAACAAGGGCTGCATGACATTCTTGCGGGAACCTTAGTCCGGCGTTCCTAAATTCCCCATCGACGTATCCAAGCGTTATCCATCGACTTGCTAATACGGGCGCTCACAGCAGCGATTTTCGCCGGTTCTGCCGCCCGCAAATAATCATGCCATGTTTCGCTCGATTGACAAGTGTCTGGAAAATCCAATCTGGCCGAAATTTGACTTGACCCGAAATCTGACCGATTGGGGCTGATCGGGATTTGGCCGATCGAAGAGGGCTCAGATCGAGATACGCCACACTCCATTGCGCGCGGAACTGCCCCTTCCGTCGCGCTACACTAACCACAGATGGCCACTCAAGTCTCACGTCTACGTCGCTCCTTCGCATGGGGAGCGATCCTGATGATCGCGACGGTTGGAGGAATGTTTTTTTACGCCCGGTGGAGGCTATCGAAAGTCGTGCACGATGTACCAGCAAAGCTTGGCTTGAATATTCAGCAGACAGCCGAGGGGTTTTCCATTTCGAAGTCGTACGAAGGACGCACGCAGTTTACCGTCAGCGCCTCAAAAGCCGTTCAGTTCAAGGAGGGAGGCCGCGCCAATCTTCATCAAGTAACAATCATTGTCTACGGCAGAGATGCCTCCCGCTTTGACCGAATTACCGGCGACAATTTCGAGTACGATCCTGCGTCGGGGAATGTTACGGCGAAAGGCACCGTTCTGGTTGACCTTGAAGCGAATCCCGAAGGCGGACATCAGCACGACCAAGCAGCGCCTACTCTGGGCAGAAGGTCCGTTCACGTCGAGAGCGATGGGTTGACGTTCAATCGGAATACCGGAAATGCTCACACCGACGGGATGGTTGTGTTTGAAATGCCCCAGGCGCACGGCTCATCCGTCGGCATGGATTACGCCGCAGGCAGCGGGACAATGAAGTTGTTATCCGCAATTGCCATCGACATTCGCGGCAACAAGGCAATTCACCTTACCGCAGACCAGGGAAGCATTCTGAAAGAACCTCGCCAAATCCTTCTCTCGAAGATGCATGTCGTGAAAGAACAGCAGGAGATCCGGTCGAATAAGGGAACGTTCCTGCTGCGCCCCGATAACACCGTCGAGCGCATCGTGGCAGAGGGCGATGTAGAGGGCGATTTTCATGGCCGATCGGAAACGCACGCGCGCTCCGATCGCGCTGAACTGTTCTTGACCGGCTCGCGCAATCTGATGACTACTGCCGTTCTTAGCGGCAACGTGAAACTGGCCTCGCTCGGAGACCAGCCCGCAGACGGCTCCGCTGGCCGCGTAACTCTGCACTTTGCCGGGCGCCAGGTGCTGCAGAAAGTGCATGCGGAAGGTGGAGTTCGGTTGTCACAGAAGAGAAGCGCAGACTCGGCAGCGAAACTGATCAATGCGTCGACCAAGTCTGGGGCAGTTGAAGGCGTGACGCAGGATTTCGAAATGACCGCGCCGACAATGGACTTTTTCGTAAAAGGTGGCCGCATATTAGAGCGGGCCGTCACCAGCGGGCCGCCGAAAATTGTAATTCTGCAATCGGCTTCAAATCAGAGAACAGAAGTGACGGCGGAAAAATTCGTGGCAAAGTTCACAGCCAAGAACCGCATTTCAAGTCTTCACGGAGAGCCGAACGCCAGGATCGTCGGAAATCCAATCGAGGCTCGTCCGATCAAAGATCATCCGGCCGCGACCAGCAATTCGGCTCGGAATTCGGGAAGTGGCAAGTCTGGAAACGACACCTCTGCAACCTATGCATCCAGTTCGCAAACTCAGGTTTCATCCAGCCAGAAGCTCGATGTCGTCTTCGACCCTGAGGGGGGAATCCAGTCCATCACGCAGGCGATTGATGTCGCTTATGTCGATGGCTCCGAGAAAGCCTGGGGGCAGCGCGGAACTTACGATGTCGCCAATCAAGTCCTGCAATTAACGGGTTCCCCTCGCATCGTGGATAACGGGTTGACTACGACTGCGCAAGCTATGCGTATGAATCGTGCGACCGGCGAGGCAGTAGCCGATGGGAACGTAAAGAGTACGTATTCCGATCTTAAAGCTCAACCCGATGGAGGAATGTTGTCCTCGTCTGATCCGATTCACGTAACCAGCCGCACGATGACGGCGCATCGAGCTTCAGGCGTCGCCTTGTACAGCGGAAACGCCCGGCTCTGGCAAAACGCAAACGTAGTCCAGGCTCCAACGATAGAGTTCGATCGAGATCATCGATCGCTGGTGGCGCAGGCGGGAAACGCGGGCGGCCAATCGCCTGAGAAGACCTCCCAGCTAGTGTCGACAGTTCTCGTTCAAGTCGACAAGAAGGGGAACGCGAATCCGATCAACATCACCTCCAATCGCCTCGCTTATACCGATGCCGAGAGAAAGATTTTTCTGGATGGTGGGGTGACGGCGAAGGGCGTGGATGCGACCGTAATCTCCAGGGAGATGACGGTTTACCTCGTAGAAAGAAGCCAGTCCGAGGTAAAACCAGGTGCTGGGGCCCCTGGTCAAGTCGACCGGATCCTCGCTCACGACCAGGTCGTGATTACCCAACCGACCCGCCACGGCAATGGTGAAAACCTGACTTACACCTCGGCCGACGATAAGTTTGTCCTGACCGGAAATTCTCCTAGCATTTTTGATGCCGAACACGGCAAAACCACCGGTGATTCGTTGACTTTCTTTAGGCTGGATGATAGGGTGCTCGTGGAAGGCAGAAAAACCTCCCCGGCCGTCACTCGGACGCAAGTGGCACGATAAATGCATACGCTGGCCACCGACGACATCAGCAAATCCTACCGCGGCCGTCGCGTAGTGAATGGGGTTAGCCTCCAGGTTCTTCAGGGCGAAGTTGTCGGTCTGTTAGGACCGAACGGTGCCGGAAAAACCACGTCGTTCTATTCCATCGTTGGTCTGGTTCCCCCCGATTCCGGAAGAGTCCTCTTCGACGACAAGGACATTACCGCCGTCCCTATGTACTTGAGGGCGCGTCAGTTCGGCATAAGCTACCTGCCGCAAGAGGCTTCCGTATTCCGCAAGCTGACGGTGGAAGAAAACATCCTCGCCGTGCTCGAGGTTCAGCCTATTTCGTGGCATGAGCGCCGGGAGAAGGCCGAGAAGCTCATCGACCAGCTCGGCTTGGAGCACATACGACAGAACCGCGGATACGCGCTTTCCGGCGGTGAGCGGCGCCGCGTTGAGATAGCCAGGTCGCTTTGTATCAGTCCAACCTTCATCTTGCTCGACGAGCCGTTCTCCGGAATCGACCCCATCGCGGTGCTGGATCTACAGAAAATCATCTCCGACTTGCGCGCGAGCGGGATAGGAATTCTTATCACTGACCACAACGTACGCGAAACGCTCTCGGTGACCGATCGTGCCTACATCATCAACGAAGGGCGAATCTTCCGCTCCGGCACGCCAGAGCAACTCGGCGGCGACGCGGAGGTCAGACGGGTCTACCTCGGCGAGAGTTTTTCGTTGGTGTGACGGCGACGCTATTTTTATGGTTGGTGCAGAAGGAGTTGGGGCACGAACGCGAAGCGAACATCTGCGTTTGACTCCGCTGGAAGCGCTAACGAAACATGAAGAGCGAGGCAAGTTACCACCGCGTGGGAGCACTGTCCTTTCGTGTACTCACAATCTACCTAGGTGCATGAGAAGCTATTTTTCAAACACCTTTGGATGAGGTGGCGAACGATAAGTCTTAGCGGGGAGCAATGGTTCTTCTTCAACACCGGTTAAACGTTAAGTTGTCCCAGCGTCAGATTCTGACGCCGGGTCTCGTGCAGATGGTGTCTGTGCTCGCGCTGAACAAGCTCGAACTCAAGGACATGATCAATGCCGAGATGGTCGAAAATCCGGTGCTCGAGGAATTAGAAGACTCGATCCCCATGCTCGACGATGTCGGGCGTCAAGAAGAAGAACGCGATCGCATCGCCGCCAAGGCCACCTCAGATGAGGCTGCGCCGATTGCAGATGAAAAAAAGGATCCGTTCGAAGAGATCGATTTTGGTTCGTTCTTCCAGGAATATCTGGATCCCGGTTATCGCAGTTCAGGAGAGATGGAAGAAATCGATCGTCCTTCTTTCGAAAATTTCCTTTCGAAACCCGGGAACTTAAGCGACCATCTGCTCTGGCAATTGGGAGCCATTTCGGTGAGGCCGCCGGTTCATCAAGCTGCGGAGCTGATCATCGGCAATCTCAACGAAGAAGGCTACCTCATGGCCACCGATGACGAATTACTCGGCATCGCTCCGGTGGCCACTCCGGAGGCGGATTTGGAAGCGGCTGCCAGGATTATTGGCGACGCGGAGGCCCTTGGCTTGTCCGTTGACGCTGCGGCAGAAAACTCGGACGGCGGCGTTTCTGACCTCGAAGGCGAAGTTAAGACCGAAGTTAAGACCTCTGCTCTTGAAAATTTCAATCGTTATGGTCCAGGGAGCGTGCCGGACGGTCTGCTGGATGCCGTCGGTTACGGGCTGACACGCACAGTCGCTGAAGGCGGGTCTTTAGAGAATTCGCATGCCGCGTTGATCGGAGGAACCACAACGCGCTCGAATCACTCACACGATCTCTCCAGCGCGGCGAAAGTTCCTTCCAACGGGGTATCTTCTGCCGTTGGATTGGGCACGGCGACAGCGCGCGCGAGAACTCCGATTCCGGCCGTGAATTTTACTCCTGTTGATTTGCACGAAGCGCTTAAAGTCGTTCGTCAATTCGACCCGCAAGGGATCGCTTGCCGCGATCTCCGCGAGTGCCTGCTTTACCAGCTTCGCTATCACTTGGAACAGCTGCAACAGACTCGCACGGGCGGTGGAGTCGACGAACAGGTCATCAAAGATGCGATCGCGGTTGTCGATCAGCACCTGCGGGCCGTCACGCTGAAGCAGTTCAAAGAGATTGCCCGAACCATCGGGCGTCCGGTGGAAGCGGTTCAATTGGCTCTGGAATTCGTTCGCACTCTCGATCCCCGGCCCGGCTTGCGTTACAACAAGGTTCCGGCGCGACTGATTGAGCCGGACGTTGCCTTCGTGAAGCATGGCGACGAGTGGCTGATCATCATGAACGATGAGGACATGCCGCAGTTGCGTTTGAACCCAACCTACAAGAAGCTGTTGACCCGTGAGGGGAATGACCGAGACACCCGCAACTACGTGAAAGACCGGTACAAGTCTGCAATTCAGCTGATCAAGAACATCGAGCAACGGAAGCAGACGATCACCAAGGTCTGCTACTCGATCGTCGCGCGGCAGCACGATTTTCTCGATCGCGGCATCGATCATCTCAAGCCCATGATGATCAAAGAAGTTGCGGAAGAGATTGGTGTGCATCCTTCGACAGTAAGCCGCGCTGTAGCGAACAAGTACGTTCATACTCCACAGGGCGTCTTCGAGTTGCGCTACTTCTTCTCCGAGAGCGTGCAGGGGCCGGAAGGTGGCGGAACGTCGCTACTCATCTTGAAGCGCCGCGTGAAGAAGCTGATCGAAGAGGAAGATTCCAGCCGACCGCTAACCGACGAACAGATTACCCGAATTCTGCAGTCGCAAGGGATTCAGGTCACTCGCCGCACGGTCGCGAAGTATCGCGAAGACATGAAGATTCCCAGCACCCACCAGCGAAGAGTGAAGAAGTAGACCGGCATCGCCCTGGCTGAGCGAAAAATATGCCACTTTCTCCGCCGACACTTTTTCGGCCGACGAGCTAAACCTCCCCTGTCTTCAGGACAACACTGTATTGAAGCCGATAGCGCTTCCATTAAGAATGTCGTGATACTAATTACACAGTGTGACTTCTGATTCCCGTATTCAGGAGGACTCTGGATGCAAGTGGACTACCGCCAGGAAGTTCGAATTAACTCCTTCCATCCGCAAAGAAGTTGAAGCCGGCCTTAATTAAAATATGCAAAATTCTTGGGGATCGCTTCGAAACCAAAGTGATTTTGGCACAGGGAACACGAATCGGGTCTTGCCGACTTATTTCCAGAGATAGTAAAAGCCGACCTGCTGCTCCATAAGCTTTTCCCGGGTTGGCAGATACTCTGAAACGTCGCCGAAGAGCAGCCCGAGTGCGCTGCGACGGTCTTTCGGCGGATACACGAGAGTCGGTTCGCCGGAGATGTTCACGGCCAGCGCCGTATCCTTCACAGCGCCCTCGAAGTCCGTGATCTGGTCGACCAGTTTCATGTCGTTCGCCTGTTCGCCCGTCCAAACTTTGCCGTTCGCGATGGCCCTGATATCGGACTCTTTCACATGTCTGCCATCGGCAACCGCCTGAATGAATTGAGTATGCATGTTATCGATCAGTCCCTGCATGTACTGCCGCTCAGCCGGAGTCATCTCTCGCGTAGGGCTTCCCGTGTCTTTGAACTCTCCCGCCTTCATCGTGATCGCGTTGAGCTTTGCCCAACGCAAGAGTTCGCCATAGTTAACCCATTCGGCGATCACGCCGATCGATCCCACGATGCTGCCCTTGTCGGCGTAAATCTTATTGGTTGCCGAAGCGACGTAGTAGGCGCCACTTGCGCCGACGGTTTCGATTGAAGCGACAATCCTCTTCTTCTTCTCATCGCGGATGCGCTTCACTTCGCGATAAATTTCTTCTGACGCAGCAACGCCTCCGCCGGGAGAATTGACATGGATAATGATGGCCTTAATGGAATCGTCGTCCGCAAATTTCTTGAGTTGCGGAACGATTTGTTTGGGCGAGAAGATTACGCCGTCGAGATTGACGACGCCAATTTTTGATCCGAATCCGGCAAACGATTCTTCATCGTGTGAGCCAAAACTCATGTAGACGAGTATGAACACGGCGGCGACAAACAGGGTGAACACCCCACCGCCGACAAGTACCCAGATCCAAACCTTCGAACGGCCTTCAGCCATGACCAGACGAGTGTAGCACCCGACGCCAAGACAACAGATTTACTTGACTTCGAAGTCCTCCGATCCATTTGCGCGTTGTTGGTATGTTGATTGTTGCCACGTCGAAATGGATGACCCGCGAATCCCCCAGGCAGAGTCTTGTGATCGTTGTCTTGTGATCTGTCTTGTGATCGTTCCGGGTCGGTTTGCACGCAATCTCCTCACAGTCGTACCCTCATTCGTACACTCGGTCGTAGACTAATTAGTGCGCATGCGCGATCCAGTCGAACTTGAAGTATTCAGAAATCTCTATCACTCCATCGCGGAAGAGATGGGAGCGACGCTTCGACGGACCTCTTTTTCTCCCAACATAAAAGAAAGGCGCGATTACTCCTGCGCAGTGTTTGATTCGACTGGACAGGTGATCGCAATGGGAGATCACATGCCGGTCCATCTCGGCTCGATGCTGATGTCAGTCGCGGCCGCGGTGCAGGATTTTTCGCTGGATCCCGGCGACGTGGTCATGCTGAATGACCCTTTTCGCGGCGGTACGCACCTTCCTGACATCACGCTGGTCATGCCTGTATATGTCTCTGAAGCGAAGAGGACGGGGAGCAGCGCAACTGCGAATTTCCCTCGGTTAAGGTCACGGCGTTTGCACAACTCTCCCGATTTCTACGTGGCCTCGCGCGCACATCACGCTGATGTTGGCGGCATGTATCCCGGATCGATGGGACCATGCCGCGAGATTTATCAGGAGGGTTTGCGAATTCCGCCGGTGAAATTAATGCGCCGAGGAGAGATGGTCGACGACATTCTCGCGCTTGTTCTAAACAATGTGCGCACGCCCGAAGAGCGCAAAGGCGATCTGGGAGCCCAAATTGCCTCCTGTCAGACCGGTGCCGATCGCCTGCGTCACGTGTGCGCACGCTACGGCGTTGCACGCGCGCACGTGGCAGCCACAAATCTCCTCGCCTATTCCGAAGAGATGATGAGGACGTTCTTGCGAACCATTCCGCCAGGCAGTTACCAAGCCGAAGATTTTCTCGACGACGATGGAATTCAAAACAAGCCCATCCGGATCGCTGTAAAAATCACCATAGCGCGCATCGGAAAGAATCGATCGTTAAAGACGCCGAAAACGAAGACGCCGCTAGCCGCATCTCCCGCAGTGGATAGCGTTCCGCGAAGGCACCAAGTCACGATCGATTTCACCGGTACTGACCCGCAAGTTGAGGGCGCGATCAACGCAGTCGAAGCCATCACCTACTCTGCTTGCTTCTATGTCTTTCGCTGTTTGCTGCGTGATGATGTTCCGGCGACGTCGGGATTGATGCGCCCGATCCGTTTGATCGCTCCGTGGGGAACAGTAGTCAACGCGAGGCCCCCGGCCGCTGTGGCGGGTGGAAACGTAGAAACTTCGCAACGAATTGTGGACGTCCTGCTAAAAGCCCTATCGTGGGCAATCCCCAATCGGATTCCAGCCGCCGCCTCGGGAACGATGAATAACCTCACGATTGGAGGCATAGATCCGCGCTCCGGCCAGCCTTTTGCTTACTATGAAACCATCGCAGGTGGTATGGGAGCACGCCCCTCAAAAGATGGAATATCAGGCGTTCACACGCACATGACGAATTCTCTTAATACTCCGGCGGAAGCGCTCGAGTACGCGTATCCACTGCGCGTTCGCGAATATTCACTGCGCACGAACAGTGGCGGTACAGGGCAACACCGAGGGGGCGACGGGATTGTGCGGGAGGTCGAGGTCTTATGCGATGCGCAAGTGACTTTGCTCGCCGACCGCCGCGCGACTGGGCCCTACGGGCTTGCCGGCGGCGCTAGCGGACAATGTGGTCGAACATCCGTCGTGCGCATAAACGGGGACGTGGAAGAGATACCAGGAAAGACGAGTATTCGGTTAAAGAAAGGAGAACGCGTGCGGATCGAATCGCCGGGCGGCGGCGGATGGGGCAGTGAATAGCCCGGCACTGACCTCGCTCGAATTCTTCTGCGGAGCTGGCTCTACGGAGAGAGATTATTGTCCATTTAATAGTTTTTCTGTCTGTTTTGCCCACTCCGGCGCGTCAGACCTTAGTGATTGGGTATTCTGGTCGCCGTAAACTTCGGCGACCTTGCGCGCGGCTTTGACGTCGTAAAGCTGATAGTCACCTACCTCCGGACCATGCGTTGGTCCCCAAACCGCAGCGACGCGCTTGCCGCCATCGCGGAAGGTCCAATACCAGACCATCTGCCCCTGTTGTATGTGCACAAGGCGTTTGCCGGAATTGTAGATAGTTAGCACTAAGGGTACTGAATACGATGTGCAGCAGTTATCGAAATTTTCCGTCCACCCTAGACTTCTTCTGTCGGGGGCGACCTTGGGATCTGTGATCGCTTCTTCGTTGAAGACAACATTGTCTTCTGTGCTTTTCCTTTTGGGACGTAGAGTTTCGACAATCTCGGTGCCGTCGCTGTAAATAATGTGAAGACTTCCGGTTTCATACCCGGAATCAGGAACCGCCTGATCGACAAAATATTTGACGATATGCGCGCCTCTGCGCGGAATAGTAGCGTGAATTTTAGTCGTAGTGACGCCGGGTTGCTCGCGCTGCTTTGTTTGCGCGCAGGCAAACGGGGAGAGGAACATCAACCCGAGACCCAGTACTCTCTTGTTTTTCAGTTTCTTTACGTGTGCAACCATACCGCTAACGCACCAGAATTCAAATTGACGGACAAAACACGGTCGTCTTCGACAGCGCCAATTGCCGTTTTTTCGCTAGAATCTCTTCAGCCGTACAAGGTATACCCAAATGAGATTTTTACGCACGTTTATGTTCGCCATACTTATAGCAGCCGGTTTCTTCTACTTCACTACCTATCGTCACGGACTTCCGCAGACCTCCGACTGGCTAAGTCATCCGCAACATGTCGAACTCACAGAAGCTGCGGGCAATGAATCGCTCGATGCTGAAGAACAAAATAACATCGGGGTCTACCGCAAGAATATCGGAGCTGTCGTCAACATCACCTCGCGAGTGATGACCTTTGACTTCTTTTATGGCCTGGTCCCGCAAGAGGGGCAAGGTTCCGGCTTCGTCATCGATAAAGAAGGACACATTCTCACCAACTACCATGTGATCGCGGACGCGCGGCAAGTGGAAGTAACGCTACACAATCGGAAAAAATACAAAGCGACTATCGTCGGAACCGACAAGCCACACGACCTCGCGATCGTCCAAATAAAAGCGCCTGACCTGCAACCAATAGTTCTCGGTGACTCGACAAATTTACAGGTTGGTCAAAAAGTTTATGCCATTGGAAATCCATTTGGTTTGGCAGGTACTCTTACCCGTGGCATTGTGAGTTCGATAAGGCAGGTGCAGGAGCCGGACGGTCTCGTAATCGATGAAGCCATTCAGACCGACGCCGCGATTAATCCCGGTAACTCTGGCGGGCCGCTGCTTAATTGGCATGGTGAGGTCATCGGCATCAACACGATGATTGCTTCGAGTGTGGGGCAAAGCGCGGGCATTGGTTTTGCTATCCCAATTAACACCGCCAAAGCGGTCGTCAACGATCTGGTCACCTTAGGGCGCGTTCGACGTCCGGCGCTCGGTGTAAGAACCATTCCGATTGATCCGGAAGTTGCGAAGGAACTTGGGCTAGCGGCGGATTACGGATTGCTCATCGTGCAAGCCGTCGAAGGCGGTTCGGCGGACCGAGCCGGTTTGCGGGGCGGAACAGAACGCGCGTATCTAGGTAATACTCCAATCATGATCGGCGGAGATCTCATTGTGGCAATCGATGGGGCGAAAGTGGAAAGCCAGCAGGCGCTAGCTCAGATCATGAACAAACATCGAGCCGGAGATACGGTAAGAGTCACAATTTTCCGCGGCAAAAAGAAGATTGAAGTTCCAGTTGCGCTCGGCGAAGCGCGCGAGCAGGTCTAGCGCGCGGACTGGCATATTCGGAGAAAAATATGACTCAACGCAGCACGACTTACAGCCGTATCACTCCGCGCAAAATACGCGTAATTGGAGTGCCTCTCGACCTTGGGCAATCGCGCCGAGGTGTCGACATGGGTCCTTCAGCGGTGCGAGTCGCTGGACTCGAGGCTCGTCTCGAAGCCATTGGTCACATGGTCGAGGACGCTGGCAACATCACCGTGGCTATTCCCGAGCAAAAAAAAGAAGGCGCTTCTAACGCAAAGTATTTAAAAGAAATTACGGCAACCTGTACCAAGAGTGCTGACCTCGTGATGCGGACGCTCGAAGAAGGGAAAGTACCTCTGATACTTGGGGGAGATCATTCTGTAGCCGCGGGTTCGGTCTCTGGAGTCGCTGAATTTTGTCGCCGGAAAAATCAGAAAATCGGGCTCCTCTGGATCGACGCGCACAGCGATATGAACACGCCGGAGTCATCGCCGAGCGGCAACGTGCACGGCATGCCACTCGCATCCATTATGGGGCTCGCACCGGACGATCTCGCGAATATCTACGGATTCTCTCCCAAAGTGCAGCCCGAGAATTGCGTTTTGATTGGCATTCGCGACGTTGACAGTTTTGAAAAAGAAAACATCCGCAAATCGGGAGTCGGAGTTTTCACCATGCGCGACATCGACGAGCGTGGCATGCGCGCCGTGATGGAAGAGGCGCTCGCCATGGCAAGCAATGGCACGGCTGGCTTCCATGTTTCGCTGGATATGGATTGGATCGATCCCGAAGACGCTCCGGGCGTGGGCACACCTGTCTGGGGTGGTGCGACCTACCGCGAAGCTCATCTCGCGATGGAAATTATTTCCGATAACGGCGGGCTGTTGAGCTTTGAAATCGTGGAGGTAAATCCCGTGATCGACGAACGTAATCAGACAGCGGATTTAGCAGTGGAGTTGGTATTGTCGGCCTTTGGAAAAAAGATACTCTAGGTCGTAAATCCATTCTTGTAATCCATTGTCGGATCGCGGCGTCGCGGCGATGACAGCGCCATCTCCGATAACTCCCAATCAGGCGGACGGAAAGGGCAAGCTGCTGGAGGAGTGATTACCAAAAATTTGCGTGGAGTTGACGGAAGGAGACACTGAGCGCCAGACTAAACGGCATGCCAAAAGCAAATCTCAAGTCCGCTTCCGGATCCTCATCCAAAATTCGCGTCGGTATTCTCTTTGGCGGGCGCAGTGGTGAACACGAAGTTTCGCTGCTATCTGCGGCGTCAGTTCTCAAAGCCATCGATAAAAGCAAATATGAAGTGGTATCCATCGGCATCACCAAAGAGGGGCGATGGCTTACAGCGGAACACGCCGAACGCTTGCTCAAAGGGCAGAGTCAGCAACAAGCCGTCGAGGGCGGAGGTTATTCACAATCGCAATCGATTTCGCAATTACGCGCGGGTGATCCTGATGCCACTCCGGGAGCGGCCCTGCTCGCTACTGGAGAATCGGTTGTCGTGCCTCCGGAGCCGGCGAGGCGAGGAAGTGGGCTTGAACCCTTTCAGACGGATGCGAATTTGCGGCGAGCCGCCGATCGCGCCATCAACGTTGGCGTGATTTTCCCCGTGTTGCACGGAACTTTTGGCGAGGATGGAACCATTCAGGGTTTGTTCGAGCTAGCCGACATCGCCTACGTCGGCGCCGGAGTTCTCGGGTCTTCTGCCGGCATGGATAAAGACGTGATGAAGTCTTTATTCCGCGCAGCGGGATTACCAATCGTGAAGCACGTGACTGTGCTGCGCAGCCAGTTCGAGCGCGATCCGAAGAGAGTTCAGAGGCTCGTAGATAGCAAGTTGAAATATCCCGTCTTCGTGAAGCCGGCCAATCTCGGCTCCTCGGTAGGAATTTCTAAGGCACATGATCGCAAAGAGATTGGTCCCGCCATTGTCGAAGCCGCAAAATTTGACCGCAAAATTGTGATCGAAGAAGGAGTGGGAGGGAAAAAGGGCAAGGCTCGCGAGATCGAATGCGCCGTGCTCGGCAATGACGATCCGAAAGCCTCAATTGCAGGTGAGATCGTGCCCTGCAAGGAATTTTATGACTATGACGCGAAATATCTCGCCGAAGGTTCGCAACTTGTAATCCCGGCGAAATTGACTAAAGCGGAAATGAAAAACGTTCAGAAACTGGCCATTGCCGCGTTCCAAGCGGTCGATTGTACCGGCCTCGCGCGCGTTGATTTTTTGATGGATCCGAAATCAAGAAAGATGTTTGTCAACGAGATCAACACGATGCCGGGGTTCACCGCGATCAGTATGTATCCAAAGTTGTGGGAGGCAAGCGGCGTTTCGTATCCGGATTTGATCGACCAGTTAATTCAACTTGGCATCGCCCGCCACAAAGACAAGAAGCGCAATCAATACACCCGTTGACCCGCGTTTCGGCGAACGCCCTGGCCCGCCCCACCGCGCAAACCCTTATAGTGCGGGCACGGAGCGGTATCTCGAGAGAAATAAGGGTTTTAACGGCTGTACTTGGAACTCGTAAAAGCACTCGACGCGCCGCTGGCCAGCAACTACAATCCTCAAAGCGTCATCTTATGACGTGTACAGGCTCTATCCGTCCGGTTTGCGGAGGGGCACTGGAGGCCAATGTGAGTCTGACTCCGATCGGCGCACCTCGCCGCAAAATCACCACTTCGACCATTCGCGAAAAAAAGCTTCTTCACGAACCAATTGTCTGCCTGACCGCGTATGACTATGCGACAGCGCGTTTAGTTGACGAGGCTGGAATCGACATTGCCCTGGTCGGCGATTCGCTGGCAATGACCATGCTCGGATACGAGAACACGCTTTCAATTACCGTCGACGAGATGCTGCATCATGTGAAAGCTGTGCGTCGCGGAGTGAAAGATGCATTGCTTATCGCCGATATGCCCTACGGTTCGTATCAGGCGGACCACGCCGAAGCGGTTCGCAATGCTGCGCGGTTTGTAAAAGAAGGCGGGGCAGAAGTTGTGAAGATGGAAGGCGGGGAGCGCCGCGTTGACGTGATTCGGCGCGTGATTGACGCTGAAATACCCGTAGCAGGGCACATCGGGCTCACCCCGCAATCGGTCAACGTAATGGGCGGATACAAAGTTCAGGGCAAAACTCTCAACGCAATCGAGCAACTCATGCGCGACGCGGTAGCGCTTGATCGCGCCGGAGTGACTTGTATTTATCTCGAAGGTATTCCGCGCGAAGTCGGAGCGCTGATTACCGCCGAGATTGAAACGCCGACGATCGGCATCGGTGCTGGCCCTGACTGCGATGGCCAGGTGCTCGTGTTCCACGATCTCGTGAATCTTACGTTCGGGCATCCGGCAAAATTTGTTCGACGCTATGGCGACGCCGCCGCGCTGATCACGGGGTCGTTGCTAGCATTTAAGGCCGACGTCATGTCACACCAATTCCCGAACGATGCCGAGTCGTATCATTTGGCGAAAGAAACACACGCGGCACTGGAAACGGTCCTGCAGCGCAAGCGCGCCATGCAGCGCTAACCGCGGATGCGAATCTGCTCGTCTATTGCTGAAGTACGAGCGGCCTGCCTTGCCGCGCGCGCTGGCGGAAAGACTCTCGGCCTCGTTCCCACGATGGGCGCCTTGCATGAAGGGCATCTTTCGCTGGTTCGTGCGGCTAAAGCTAAATGCGAAGCGGTCGCTGCTTCCATCTTCGTGAATCCCACGCAGTTCGGCCCGACGGAAGATTTGGCCAAATATCCTCGTCCCTTTGAACGCGATTGCTCAATGCTTCAAAACGAAGGAATCGAGATTTTATTTACCCCATCCGCAGCCGAAATTTATCCGCCGGCAAGCGTCACGTGGGTCACTGTCGAAGGCCTTAGCGACAAACTCGACGGGCGGTCACGCCCAGGCCATTTTCGCGGCGTTACTACGGTCGTCGCCAAGCTTTTTAATATCGTCGAACCGCAAGTTGCATTCTTCGGACAAAAAGACGCCGCACAACTTGCCATCATCCGCCGCTTGGTTCGCGATCTGCACTTCCCAATCCAGATCGTGGCCTGCCCAATTGTTCGCGAAGCAGACTCGCTCGCCATGAGTTCGCGCAATGCATACTTGAATAAGAACGAGCGAGCTAGGGCGCTGGTGTTGCAGAAGACGCTGCAAAGAGCGGAGGAACAGTTTCGAGCCGGCGAGAGGAATGCAGTAAAAATAATCTCTGCTGTTAAAGCGACTTTCCCCTCTGACCCGCATGTGCGTCTCGACTACCTCGAAATCGTCGATCCTGAAACTCTGGAACCGATCGAAACAATCTCAAGCACGGCGCTCGTTGCGATCGCCGCCTTCGTTGGCACCACGCGGCTGATCGACAATGTTTTCCTTCAGGCTTAATCTGTTTTTTATCATCTGCCTTCCATCCATCCCTTCCATTGACTTGCCCACTTTCCGACCGTAAGATTTCAGCGCAACACGAGGTGAACAATGCTGGGCGAGGTTATCTCGCATTACCGAATTGTCGAGAAGCTCGGCGGCGGCGGGATGGGGGTCGTTTATAAAGCGGAAGACACGCGTCTCGATCGCTTCGTTGCGTTGAAATTTCTTCCGGAAAATGTTTCCCAGGACCGGCAGGCGCTCGAGCGCTTTCGCCGCGAGGCACGCGCAGCCTCTGCGCTGAGCCATCCGAATATTTGCACTATTTACGATATCGGCGAACAAGATGGCAAAGCGTTTATCGTGATGGAATACCTTGACGGTGCCACGCTTAAACATGTCATCGGAAATCGCGCCATGGACCTCGATGCGTTGCTTTCACTCAGCATCGAGATCGCCGACGCTCTCGACGCTGCGCACGCGCAAGGCATTGTTCACCGCGATATCAAGCCGGCAAATGTTTTTGTGACAAAGCGCGAGCACGCAAAAGTTCTCGACTTCGGCTTGGCTAAAGTTACGCAGTCATCGAGCAACACGTCCCAACCTGCCAGCGAAACGATGGAGGCGACAGTCGCTGAAGAGCACCTGACAAGTCCAGGTTCTGCGATCGGAACCGTTGCTTACATGTCTCCAGAACAGGCCAAGGGCAAGGAACTCGACGCGCGAACCGACCTGTTCTCTTTTGGAGCCGTGCTCTACGAGATGGCAACCGGAATGGTGCCGTTTCGCGGAGAGACATCGGCGCTGATTTTTCAAGCCATCCTCGATCGCGCTCCGGTGTCGCCCATCCGCTTGAATCCAGATCTGCCGCCGAAACTTGAAGACATCATTAACAAGGCCCTCGAAAAAGATCGCAACCTGCGCTACCAGCACGCGGCTGACATTCGTGCCGACCTGCAGCGCTTGAAGCGAGACACAGATACAGGACGCGCAGTCGCCGCAAGTTCCGGTTCCATGACTGCTGCCGCGAACGAGTCGGGCTCAGCGACAGCCGCACGGGCAATTTCCTCCGCCGAGCACTCGGCGGCTACGTACGGGCCCGCGTCTTCGGTCGCAAATGTTCCAACCGCATCGTCTTCAGCCCCCGACCGCCCAAGAAAGTGGGCGATTCCTGTCGCTGGCGTTTTATTGCTTGCTACCCTCATCGGTGGCGGCCTCTTTTTCCGTTCCCGCCGAGCCAGCGCGTTGGGCGAGAAAGATACTGTGGTGCTTGCCGACTTCGTGAACACAACCGGTGATCCTGTGTTTGATGGAACATTGAAGCAGGCTCTTTCGGTGCAACTCGAGCAATCGCCATTTCTCAACATTATGCCGGAGTCACGTATTCATCAGGCGTTGAGCTTCATGGGGCGACAACCGAACGAGCGCATCACGAACGATGTCGCGCGTGAAATCGGAATGCGCGAGGGCGCAAAGGCGGTTTTGGCGGGCTCCATCTCTAGCCTCGGAAGTTCGTATGTGATCAATCTCTCGGCGTTGAATGCGCAAACCGGAGATTCGTTTGCTCAGGCACAGGTGGAAGCGCAGAGCAAAGAGAAGGTCTTGAGCGCCCTCGACAGCGGCGCGTCATCCCTGCGTACCAAGCTTGGTGAATCGCTAGGGTCGGTACAGCAATTTGCTAAGCCGCTCGAGCAGGCGACGACATCTTCGCTGGAAGCGCTGCAGGCCTTCAGTTTGGGCCACGATGAACATCAGAGCTTGCACGACGATCGCGCGATTCCTCACCTCAGGCGCGCAATCGAACTCGATCCTAATTTCGCCGTCGCTTATGCGACCCTGGGTGTTGCGTACCACAATCTCGGTGCGAGAGCCCTAAGCAATCAGGCGCTGCGCAAGGCATTTGATCTTAAGGACAGAGCGAGCGAACGGGAAAACTTCTATATCTCGGCTCACTACTATGAAGGCGTTGGGGATATGGAGAAAGCGATAGAGATCTACGAGCAATGGAAGCAATCCTATCCGCGAGATACAACCCCCAACGATAATCTCGCTCTTGCCTACGATGCTCTGGGCCAGCACGATAAAGCGCTGGAGAATGCGCAACGCGCCATGCAGATCGACAACCAGGATGCTTTCGCATACCACAACGTCGCCGACGCGTATCTCGGGTTAGGGCGCTACGAAGAGGCGCACGCCATCGTCGAGCAGGCGGCTACCCACAAAGCAAATTCCTATGGGATGAAAATAGTCGCATACCAACTGGCTTTTATTCGGGGCGATCAAGTTGCCGCGCAACATCTCGTTGACACGGCCGCAAACCCAGGTGAGCAAGCAATTATGTTAAGCTACGCCGCGCTCGGGAAATATTTTCAAGGACGGGTGCGCGAGGCTCGAGAGATAAATAGTATGGCGATACAGAACTCAGAGCATGATGCTCGCGAACTTGCCGCCAATATCCGCGCTACGCAAGGACTGGTCGAGTGTGAATTTGGGTATTTGGACGAGGCCCGAAAGCAGGCCGAAGCTTCTGTAGCAATGACCGATGACAAAGATGTGCGGACTCTAGAGGCCTTTACACTGGCTCGTATCGGCGATGCCAACCGTGCCGAGAAAATCGTTGCCGACCTCGAGAAACAATATAGCGACCGGTCTTTCAAGGCCGAGGTTGCCGTGGTACGAAGCGCGGTTGCGCTGCAACGCAAGCAGCCATCGGTCGCCATCGAAGCTTTGGAACCCGCAAGACTCTTCGAAATGGGCTCCGGTCCGAGTGCGCCGGTCGATTACTGGCCGCTCTACTACCGAGGCTTGGCTTACTACGACTTGCATGACACGGCCAAAGCGCTGGCAGAATTTCAGAAAATTTCAGATCATCGCGGGCTAAACCCGGTGAGCCCATGGTACGTTCTGGCGCGCCTGGCATCGGCCCGCGCTTATGTTTTGCAGGGGGATGTGGCCAAAGCTAAAACTTCTTACCAGGATTTCTTTGCCTTCTGGAAGGATGCCGATCCTGAGGTTCCGCTGTTGAAGCAAGCCAAGGCGGAGTACGAGAAGATTCACTAGAAACGCGATTCCATCTAAGGGGATGGTAGCTTTACTTTGCGGCCCGACACATACGGGTTATCTGCGATGAAGTAACGCAGCGGCCGTGCCGCCGACTTCACGATGCCGACGCGTGGACCGGCTGTGATGTTCTTCACGCGGGAACCATCCTCGGCAATCCGGAGATCCGATTCTTCTCCCGTCAGATTTTTGCCGTTATCCCGCTCGCGGGTGATGCCGAAGGCTTCCGCGAGTCGCCCGGGGCCTGACGCGATGGACTTCAGCGAAGAAGGTTTATAAAGCTTCGGATCTTTCGGCAATTCAATCCCCCGTAATGCGGCCATGCGTTCAATTCCGCTGACCGGTTCTAGAGCACGAATTAATACGCATCCCGCTTCCCCTTCCTTCATGCACGAAACATTCAGGCAGTAATGCATTCCATAGATGAAGTAGACGTAAGCGAATCCAGGCGGCCCGAATAGCACCGAGTTACGCTTGGTCTGACCTGCCGCGGCGTGGGCGGCCGCATCGTCTTCTCCGAGATACGCTTCGGTTTCGACGATGCGCCCTGACAATGAGACGCCGCGTGATCTTCGAATAAGAAGCTTTCCGAGCAGGGCACGAGCGACCTTGCGCGGGTCGCGATCGAAGAAGTCTGATGTCAAGTAAGCGAGTGAGGCCATGGCTTCGAATACGTCTTCGCGCGTATGTCTTCGCGGATGTAGCGATTGCGTCTCAAAACTCTGTTCATTTCAGCTCGGCGAAGGGCCCTACGCAACTCGCTCTCACGTTAGCAAAGGTCTCCGCTTCGCTCGCGCAACATTCGTGCAGGGAAAATCACGCCCTGGACTTCAGATATCGCAGTACTTCGTCGGCGTGCCCATCCGGTTTGACATTATTGAAAATGTGTTTAATTTTCCCGTCCGGGCCGATAATGAACGTGGTCCTGGCAATGCCCATGACCTTTTTGCCGTACATATTTTTCTCTTTGACAACGCCAAATAAATTGGCAATCTTCTTATCAGGATCGGCCAGCAGTGGAAAGGGCAGACTGAACTTCTCTTGGAATTTCTTCTGCGAAGCGGCTGTGTCTTTCGAAACTCCGAGCAGTATGGCGCCAGTTTGTTTCAGAGCCGTATAGCTGTCGCGGAAACCGCAGGCCTGCGTGGTGCATCCTGGTGTGTCGGCTTTGGGATAAAAATAAAGCACAACCGTCTTGCCGCGAAAGTCTTTTAAGGCAACCTCTTTGCCGTTCTCGTCCGTCGTATTGAAGTCTGGGGATTTATCATTGACTTCCATGTCA
>JANYKL010000195.1 GCA_025361625.1 Acidobacteriaceae bacterium | reverse complement strand
CAACCTCGCAACCGAAATGGGCGAACTGCAAGAGCGCATCACCTCCACAAAAAAGGGTTCGGTCACGTCCGTGCAGGCAATTTATGTCCCTGCCGACGATTTAACCGATCCCGCGCCGGCAACGACCTTTGCTCACCTCGACGCGACTACCGTTCTTTCGCGTGCCCTCACCGAAATTGGAATCTATCCTGCCGTCGATCCCCTGGGATCAACTTCGCGCATTCTCGATCCGCGCATCGTTGGACAAGAGCATTACGACGTCGCGCAAATGGTCAAGAAGACGCTGCAAACTTACAAAGATTTGCAGGACATCATTGCTATTCTCGGGATTGACGAGCTCAGCGAAGACCAAAAAATTACGGTTGCGCGCGCCAGAAAAATTCAGAAGTTCCTGTCGCAACCGTTTTTTGTCGCGGAGCAATTCACCGGCACCCCAGGCCGCTACGTCAAAATCGCCGACACCGTGAAAGGCTTCCGCGGAATCGTAGAAGGCAAGTATGACGATGTTCCGGAGCAGGCGTTCTACATGAAGGGCACAATCGACGAAGTGCTGGAGACAGCGGAGAAGATGAAGAGCGTAGCCTGATATCGCTTCCCGCAAATCATTATGGCAGCCACATTTCAACTCGAGATCGTCACGCCCACGAAGCTTCTTGTCAAAGAAGATGCGGAAGAGGTACAGCTTCCGGGCCTCGATGGCTATCTCGGCATCCTGCCCGGCCACGCCCCCCTCATTACTGAACTGGGGGTCGGCAGCATCAGCTACAAAACCGGCAGCGGGACGCATACCTTGGCCGTGGCCTGGGGATTCGCCGAGGCCTTGCCGGATAAGCTCACAGTTCTTGCCGAAGCCGCGGAGCGTCCGGAAGATATCGATACCGCCCGCGCGGAAAAGGCGAAGCGGCGCGCCGAAGAGCGATTGCAGAGCAGCAATCCTGAAGTTGACTACAGCCGCGCCGAAGACGCATTGCAGCGCGCCGAATCACGCCTCACGATTGCTAAAGTGACGATCGCAAAAGACGACCGCTAAAGCGCTTAGAGAAAAGTCTTAAGAAGAGAAGCTTTCGCCGGCAACCGCTGCCTTTTACGGCTTGCCGCTCGATGATACGAGTGTGGCTTGGCTCGCCACGCACTTCCACAGACCCGTCTGGAGCACCCAGACGTCGGTAAAGCGGCCGACTCGCATTGGAGCCCTTTGCTTCGATTTGACCCGCTGACGGTAGCCTCCCGTGACGATCGCTACCGCTCCATACACGTGCACGCTCATGCCGACGTTGCCTAGCTCTTCGTATTCATCTGTGCCTTTCTTGACGAGTAGGAGCCACTGTCTCTTGCTCATGTAAGTGCCATCGGAGTCAGTGTATTCGAAGCCATCGGCAAGCAGCATCTCCATGGCGCGCTGGTCATGAGCGATTTCAGCCTGGTTCCAGGCAGATTCCAGGGCCAGGATTTTTCCGGAATCCTCGCCCCAGGCACGTCCACTTTCTGCCGATACGGCAAAGCTGTTCGCCACCAGCGATAGGCTGATTGCGACGACGAGTCGAAAGTTCCACATACGGTTGCTCATATAGAGGTAGCGCGGAGGCACGGCTAAGGCGCTACGGCCGATGCGGCCGGAATGCCTGAGCCTATGGCGCGGTTGAAAAGAGAATTTCCGGACTTTCAGAATCCCTCGTTACATCTATCGGAGCGCCTGGCGAATCAGGCCTATAGCCAAGGGATTGTGCCTTCCGTCACCAAAAAGGCTAAAGTTAACTCTGCTAACTTCTTACTTTTGTGAAGTGGATTTCGTGGCTATCTTTCCTTGGCTTACATGTGGATCTTCTGAAAGAGGTTTTATGGCAATTCAAACTGTCGGCATAATCGGAGCGGGCACCATGGGCAACGGCATCGCCCACGTCTTTGCCCGCAGCGGCTTTAACGTTGTGCTCTGCGACATCGAGCAACGCTTTGTCGATCGAGGCCTTGAGACGATCAGCAGGAATCTCGATCGCGAACTGGCGAAGAACAAGATCACGACCGGCGACAAGGCGGCGACGCTCGAACGGGTTCGCGGCGTGATCGATCGCTCAAAACTCTCGGCATGCGATCTTGTGATCGAAGCGGCAACCGAGAAGCTGGAAATCAAATCCGGCATCTTTCGTGAACTCGATCGCATGATGAAGCCTGAAGTGATTTTCGCGTCGAATACTTCTTCGATCTCGATTACGAAACTGGCAGCGCTTACCGGGCGCCCCGACAAAGTCATCGGCATGCACTTCTTCAACCCTGTCCCGGTCATGAAGCTCGTCGAGGTGATTCGCGGCCTTGCCACCTCGCAGGCGACCTACGATGCGGTGCGCGATCTGGCAGTGCGGTTAGAGAAGACGCCGGTTGAAGTGAATGACGCGCCCGGCTTCGTCTCGAACCGCGTCCTGATGCCGCTCTTGAACGAAGCCATGTATGCGGTCATGGAAGGCGTTGCGACCGCCGAAGCGGTTGATGAAGTTTTTAAACTCGGCATGGCGCATCCCATGGGCCCGCTCACCCTCGCCGACTTTATCGGCCTCGACGTTTGCCTCGATATCATGCGCGTGATGCTCAATGGTTTGGGCGATCCAAAATTCCGGCCCTGCCCGCTTCTGATCAAGATGGTCGATGCCGGTTGGCTTGGCCGCAAGAGTGGACGCGGATTCTACAGCTACAAGTGACCTCTGGCTGCGCGCCAGCGAATCTGCCCACAGTCACGCGGCAATTCGCCGCTGATCCGCCTAAAAACGAAGACGAGCGACATCGTCAGGACCGCCCCGCACAGAACGCCGCCGCTACGAAAACCGTTTCGCAGCCAATGCTTTATGGTCATCACTTTATCCGCAACCTTGAGGACAGTTTTGCCATGACAGTCCCGCCTATGACAGCCCCGCCTGATCCAACGACACGCAATCCATCGAGCGACCGTTACTATTATCTTCTGGCCGTGAGCTGTGGCGCCTTTGCCGGTTGGGTCGATCTTCAGGTTGCCGACCTGCTCTTAACCGCGATCGTCGTACTCTCGGCGAACATGCTTTTAGGATTGCTAAGGCCGCGCCATCCGTGGCGCTGGGTGCTTCTTATCGGAATCTTCGTGCCGGTCGTCGAAGGGCTGGCGTACTGCTTTTTTTCGCAAAAGCCCGACCGGGCGCAAATCTACGAATCTTTCCTGGCCTTCGTTCCAGGAATTGCCGGAGCCTATGGCGGCTCGGTTGGGCGGACCGTTGTCGAAAACCTGTTCGTCAAGCGCTGAGCCTTCCCCCAGGCGCTGCACACCAGTCCTCCCACTCCCCAGCCACCCCTTTCCCCCAAAGGTACGGGTTTTTAAATTTAGGCTCCCCTTTCCACTGTGGTTGGAGGTAAGCTTGCCCCACATATGGGAGTGACTGTGTCAGTGCTCGCGAGCGGCAGCCGCGGAAACTGCGCGCTGATAGCGACCAGTTCGACGCGCATCCTGGTTGATGCAGGTCTATCCGGGCGCGAGACTTTCAAGCGTCTGCGCGCGCTTGGCGAGCGCATCGACGATATTTGTGCCATCGTCGTCACGCACGAGCACTGCGATCACATTGCCGGGCTTTATCGCCTCGCGACCAAGCTCAATGTTCCTGTCTTTATCACCGCGCCCACGCATCATGCCTGGAAGCGCGGCGCGAGTGAGGCCATGCGCGCCTCTTCCCGCCATAGCGTGAGCCTGATCAAAGATCAAGTTGGCGTCGCTCCCGAGTTGCCGAAGCGCGAGCACTTCTCCGCCGGATCTGGCTTTCGCATCGGCGACATTGAAATCATGCCCTTTACCATTCCACATGACGCCATCGATCCGGTCGGCTTCACGTTCCGCGCCGAGGGCGTCAAGATCGGCTTTGCCACCGACCTTGGTTACATGCCGGTCAGCGTTCGCAACCACCTGCGCGGCTGTACCGTGCTCTTGATGGAATCGAACCATGATGTCGAGATGCTTCGCTGCGGGCCCTACCCGTGGTCGGTGAAGCAGCGGGTAATGAGCCGCGTCGGGCACTTGTCGAATGACGCGCTCGCGGAATTCTTCTCGAGCGATTATGATGGAGGAGCTGAATACGTCATTCTGGCCCACTTGTCTGAGCATAATAATCATCCCGAAATCGCGCGGGCAGCAGCAGAACATGCCCTCGAAGCGCGACAGGGGTTGTGGCGCAATCGCGTGCTCCTGGCATCGCAGACAGAAGCGCTTGAGCCCATCCGGCTGTAGCCGCTGCTCTCTGCATGGCTCTAGGCCTTGCTCTCTGCCTGGCTCTGCTCTGGCCGATTATGACTGACTGTGTGGAACCGATCGTTGGAAAGATCCTTGCGGGCTGGCGCTACGATATTTCCGGCCTGGCCCCGGAGATGCGGGAGGACTACGAGCGGCACTTTGCAGAATGCGAGTACTGCAGCAGCCGGCAGAAACTGCACCGCATCATCGACATCTCCCTGATCGCCTTAGCTTCAGCCTCGGCCGCGGCCTTCCTTCTTGCTTTCGCCGTCATTCGATACTTTGGGCCACGACACGCCTTCTGGCTGGAAGTAGGAGCGCTCGCCGGTTTCGCGCTTTCGGCCTTCATCTGGCTCATCGTCGCCGTCGCGACACCCGCACCAATGGCAGTCGTCGATGCAGCAAGGCTAGGAGCGCGCCGCATGCATGATCGGCTTCCAGCGGAAATTCGCGAGCGCTTGCCGGAAGAGTTGCGAGTCAAGATTACGGGATCATAATTTGTCGCAGTTCCCTGTACTGGTTACGGTGTTTATGTCCAAAGGTTTGACCAAAGCTCTGACCAAAGTTCTCGTAAATGTTCCCACCAGAGTTCCTACAAGAGTTCCTACAAGAGTTCTCAGCAAACTTCTGTGTTTCTTTCTGATGGCGATCATGTTGGCTTCGATGCTTGCTTCGAGGGCCGAAGCGCATGGGGCCGCCGAGGCAGCAGTGGCTGCACCGATGGCCCGCGCTTGTCACGAAGCTCACGTGCCTACCTCCGAGGGCGGTAAAGAGCCTCAACCCACGGTCCCGGCTCCTCCGATCAATTCCAAATGTTGCCTTACTGGACACGACACAGCGGTTGTGCAGGAACCTTATCTGAATCTGAAGACTTGCCGGAGAAAGATAAGACCTGGGTTAAATTCTCTTGTCTCGTCCCAGCCGACTCGGTTTTTTTATCGTCGATTCAATTCTTCTCCGTCAGGCCAGTTAATTCTTCAGGCGGCCAGACCCCAGCTCCAATCCGTATTTAGACTAAATTTCTTTCCGTGCCTTTCCCGCAGAAGTCACCGGCTCGCGCGGATCCATCTCCACGCTGCCGAGCTTGGCTGAGGGCGGTTATCCTCGCGGGACTTGTCCGCATCAACCTAAGCTTCGCTTCGTGACGTGCTGGTCAAGCTTTCGTTTCCTTGGCTGTCTTGCAACTGGCTGGCTTACAACGCGCGGCTAAAAATGGCTTGTCGTGAATTGTGACTTGTTATGAATTCCTTATTGGAGACTCTGGATGCGTACCGTCGTCTTTTGCACTTTTTTCATAGCTGTGACCCTAAATCTCAATCTTCAAGCGTTAGAGCTCCCTGCGACGGACGATCCACCCGCTGGCGGGCAAAACCAGAGCGCCCCAGACGCTACTATGCCGGCCACTATGCCCGCCACTATGCCCACCACTATGCCCATGCCGGCGATGAACATGTCGAGCGGGCCCGACTGGCAGCCTTCGTTGCATAACGCGACGGGCACTGGGTGGCAGCCCGCCGCGACCGCGGAGGAGATGTGGATGAAATCGCTCCGAGGCTGGGACCTGATGACCCATGGCGTTGTCTTCATCGATTACAACCACCAGGGGGGACCGCGCGGGGCAGGGAAAGCGGAATCAGCCAACTGGCTCATGCTAATGCAGGAGCACAAAATTGCCAGGGGCAGCCTGCTTTTTCGCGAGATGTTTTCGGCGGAATCGCTCACTGCGCCGCACCCCGGTTTTCCCGAGCTCTTTCAAACGGGCGAGACCTACCACGGGCAGCCACTCATCGATCACCAGCACCCGCATAACGTCTTTTCGGAACTTTCTGTCTATTACGGCCGCCCGATCTCGAAGAATGCTTCGTGGGAGCTCTATGGCGCGGCGGCGGGCGACCCCGCGCTCGGGCCTGTCGCCTTCATGCATCGCGCGTCAGCCTTTGACCTGCCCATGGCTCCGCTGTCCCACCATTTGCAGGATTCCACCCACACGAGCTTTGGAGTGATTACGGCTGGGCTGCAAGTCTCGCGTGTGAGGGTCGAGGCGTCAGCCTTCAACGGCCGCGAGCCCGACGAAACTCGCTATAGTATTCAATTCCATTCCCTTGACTCCTGGTCAGGCCGGCTGAGCATTGCGCCGACTCGCAACTGGGCGGCGCAGTATAGCTATGGCCGGTTGGAGAGGCCGGAGGCTCTCGAACCCGGGAGCCAGCGTCGGCAAACGGCGTCCGTTGGCTACACGCATTCATTTCACGAGGGGTGGTCGGCAACCTCCTTCGTCTGGGGCCGGGTGCTCAAGGTTTTCGAAAACCGCAGCTTAAATGGCTACCTGCTCGAATCCACGGCAAACTTCAAATCGCAAAATTACGTTTTTGCGCGGCTCGAACTGGTCGACAAAGATGAATTGTTTCCACCGCGGTTGTCGGCTCCAACCTTCCGCATCGGCGCCTGGACCGCCGGTTTGTCCCGCGATCTGATTGCGCGCCCGCTATGGAAGATGGCAATTGGCGCGGACGTCACGTTTTATGCAAAGCCACCCCAACTCGACCCTGTGTATGGCAAAAATCCGGTTTCTTTCCAGATATTTTTACGCGTCCGCATAGCCGGAGCTGAAATGCGCGAAGGGGCCACCGAATCTCACCAGGCTTTCTAGCGAGAGCTCGTTCGAACCAGTCAGCTCTCATATTCCTATGAAGCTTGCTCCTGGATTACGCCAACCCTCGCAATCGTCCCGCTTAACCAGGACGTGCGCGGCAAGCGATGATTCCGCCGAAGTCAGATTCTATAGCCAGCTTCGATCCCATCAGCGCGAACCCTTGCATCAGGTCCGATTGCTGACTGAGCAGTCGTCCGTTTCGCCTCCATTCCCGAGCAGCAAGCTTCAGGAGACTTTATAAGGGCGTCCGTGTTTACAAATGGACGACCGCGTCCGTTCGACATCGAACATACTTGCAATCGACGTCGCTGCAATAATTCCCGCGCATGAATAAGGCCGAAAGCGACCGAATTCAGGAATTGTGCTCTCTGATTTCGGTTGAACACGATAGCGCGAAATTCCTTAAACTTTGCGAAGAGCTTAACAAGCTCCTTTCAGCAAGAAGCAAGACCTTTAAGGCTCCTTCTTCGACTTCCGAAGACGGTCAAAGGCAGGGCTGAAAATTACCCTTAGATCCGCAGGATTGTCCATCGGATTCCGGCTGGAAATACAGCCTTGCCGTTGTAATACAAACGCCTTCCACGCATCGAATTACAGATGACTTTGTCGAGCAGAAATGTAACCCGGGTAGCAAAAGAAATTCCGGGTAAAGATGGCGTCGATGGGCGCAGAACGATCAAGCCGGTGACGATGAAGCGAGTGACGATCAAGCCAGTGACGATGAAGCGAACGACGATGAAGCCTATGACGAGCAAGCCCGCCAAGCCATCTTCTCAGCCGGTAGCATTCCGTGCCGACGCCGCGGGAAAGGTCATAAGCAATGTCATCCTGCTCTCCGTGCCTGATTCCGAATATGACCTGCTGCGGCCGCATCTCGAACCGGTTACCCTTCCGCAATATCAGATTCTGCAAGACCCGGGCCAGAAGATTGAGTTTACCTATTTTCTGAATGACGGTATGTGTTCCCTCGTCGCCCTAAGTCGCGATGGTCGCAGCGTTGAAGTAGGTATCGTTGGAAAAGAGGGCATGGTTGGGATGGGTCTGACCGTCGGTCTCAGGCAGACAGCTTTTCGCGCCATTATGCAAATGTCGGGCAGCGGCGTCCGCATCCGCTCCGACGTCTTTCAGGAAATCTGGCTGGCTTCTCCTGTCCTTCGCGCGAAATTAGGCCGCTTCGCCTTAATGCAGGGAATGCAGGTAGCCCAACTCGCAGCGTGCAACCGCCTTCATGAAGTCGAGCAGCGCCTAATTCGCTGGCTGCTCATGTGCCACGATCGTGTCGACTTTGACATGCTTCCCCTGACGCATGAATTCCTGGCGCAAATGCTGGGTGCTGGACGGCCTAGCGTCAGCCTGGCCACGGCCGTGCTAGAGAATGCGGGGCTCATCGAAAATCTGCGCGGGACCGTCAAGATATTGAACCGCAAAAGTCTGGAAGAAATTGTCTGCGAATGCTACGCCGTCATCCAGCGGTTCAATGGCGGAATGGGCTTAAAATAAGTGTCTCTTTATTAGCAGCTGCCGCCGCAACGTCTAACCGGATTAACTCCCCGACTCGCTCGTCCCGCGTACTCGACCGCGCATGACCGACGGAGAATGACGAACCGAAGTTGACTAAACATGTCTAAACAAGATTGACCTCCGCAGGCCTTCGCGATAAAGTTTGAAAATCGAAGGTTCGCAATCCATTCCTGCTTGCAGGCGATGATTCCAATGAAATCCACTGATTCACAGGGCAAAAACTGGAAGCCTGACCAGTCTTCGATCGCGCTCCGCCTGTGTGTGGCCCTGATCCTCTTGTTGACGGATCGGTTGGCGTTGGCTGCGGCACAGCCAGCCCCCTCGCCAAACGTACGTTTCTCAGGACCCTTCCGCATCGGAATGTCGAACGGCGATCAATGGGAACCGTCGATTGCGGCTGATGGCTCGGGACACGTGTTTATTCTTTACCCGCAGTACGGCAAAGTTGCGGGATGCGACGGCTGCCTCATGCCGTCCATGCTCCTTTCCACCAGCGCTGACTATGGAAAAACCTGGTCGCCGTCGCGGGTGATGCTCGAATCGCGCTCCGGTCAATTTGACGCGCAGATTACTGTCGATCCGTCCGACGGCCGTACCATTTACGCCGCGTGGTTGCAGGATGGAAAGCGCGCTGCCATGGTCGCCAAGTCCATTGATTTCGGGGCAACCTGGACTTACACCATTGCAGTACGCAGCAACGTAGAACTCGACAAGCCGTGGCTCGCGGTTCGCTCCCAGAGTGTCTACGTGGCATTCAATCATGAAGAAGAAGTATGGGTGGCTGTATCGCAGGATGGCGGCCGAAGCTTTGCTCCCATTCGCGTGAATAGCCAGAGCCATCCGGGATGGTCGCTCTTAGGCACGGCCACGGTTGATGCCTCTGGCAATGCTTATCTCGCATGGTCGGCTTACGCTAAAGCCGCTGGGGCGCGCGGCCCGGTTCAGCTCTATGTCGCGAAATCTGCCGACCAGGGCAAGTCGTGGAGCACGAAACCGTTCGCGGTTTCGGCTGCCGCACCCGGTTGCCGGAACGAGCAATGTGGCGAAGCCTATCTTGGCCCGCAAGTCTCGCTCGCTTCCGATTCTGACGGCACCCTCTACGCGCTCTGGAACGCAGGCCGCACGGCGATGGGAACGCAACGAATCTACTTCTCGTCTTCAACCGACGGCGGTGAAAACTGGCTGCCTCGATCGAGCGTGTCACTCGCACCGGCGGGAGTAGAGCACGCTTTTCCGGCGATCGCGGCAGGGAGCGGCGGCGACGTACGAATTGCCTGGATGGACTCCCGCAACTCAACCCGCAGCTCGCGGGTGTGGAATTTGTATTACCGCAGTTCAAGCAACGGCGGCGCCACCTGGGGAGAAGAGCTTCGTATTTCCACCTTTGTTCCGGGCTACCCCTATATCTCGCACGATGGTTTCCGCTTTCCCTTTGGAGACTATTTCGGACTCACCATCGACAATCACGGCGACTCCCAGGTCGTTTGGGGCCAAGGACTGAATTATCAGTCTCCCGGATCGATCTGGCACGCAAGCGGCAGGTAACGCGTTCGCCCGGTGCATGCGCTTGAGCGCCGAGGCTTCAACGTCCAGGGCGCTGACAGAAAACTGAACATATTACTCGTGCGGAGATCACATTCTCCGGCATCGCGTTCTTGATATATAGCTCATAGGGTTTCAGGAATCCCCTCCGATTCCGAAGTCTGTGGACGAGGGGATTACCATGCGCGACTGCCGCCAAGTGATTCGAATAGTTTCAACCCCGGAATTTCGGGCAGTTTCCCTGCTTCTTTTCATCTTCCTGCAGTTCATCTTCATCTTGACGGGCACCATCGCCTCGGCCCAGGATGCATCGACCGGGGCGATTCGCGGCGTTGTGCTCGACGCTCAGGGAGCGGCCATCACCACCGCCGACGTCATCGTCATCCGTGTGAATACTGGCATTCGTTACCATGCGGCGATTGATTCGGCTGGACGATTCGTCGTCGATCTCCTCCCCATCGGAGACTACTCGGCTCGGGCCTGGGCAGAAGGAATGTCCCCGCAGATCTCGCCGCCGATTCGAGTCGATGCCGGTGCAGCCTCGATTCTGGTGTTCAAAATGACAGTTGAGGGGCCAAAAGAAACAGTAATTGTCTCCGCCGCCCCGCGGACCCTCGAGGTCAATCCGAGTTCGGTTTCTTCTTTGCTTGATGAGCGAGCGATCAAAGATCTGCCGCTGAACGGCCGGCGTTTCACCGACCTGCTGCTGCTAATGCCGGGAGTTACGCAGGATCCGCGCGGGCTCTCTTCCGGCGCAAATGGAGACCTCTCTTACGGCGGAATTCGCGGATACAACAACAGTTTTCTGGTCGACGGCGGCGACAATAACAATGGGTTCTTCGCTCAGGCGCGAGGACGTTACCGCTCTCCCTATCAGTTTTCGGACGAAGTCGTGCAGGAATTCCGTGTGCAGTCGAATGGTTACGGAACCGAATCCGGGCGTGCCGGAGGCGCCGTAATCAATATTATGACCAAATCCGGCACGAATCACTGGCACGGCGGCGGCTTTTATTTTTTGAAAGACAGTCAATTCGGCGGAGCTTCGCCTGCATTTGTCGGCTTTAATCCAGATGACCGGCAGCACCAGTTCGGCGCGACCCTTGGAGGGCCAATCCAGCGAAACAAGACGTTTCTTTTCGCTGGCTTCGATCAACACCTGTTTTACGTTCCCGAAATCGTGCAGTTTCAGACGGGGCAGTCTTATGTCACGCCCCAGCTGGGAACTTATCCAACCCCCGGCGACTACGAAATCTGCAACCCTGCTATTGGGGGCGTTGCTTGCGATGAGAATCTGGTGTTTGCATCGGCAGCGCAGTTGTCGAAACTGGGCGGAACCTTTCCCGCAAAGCTACTGGGGAATGCCGGATTCGTTAAGGTCGACCACATCCTTGTTCCGCACGAGCATCTCTCTTTTCGACTGAGCACGTCGCGGTACTACGGAACCAACAATGTATTCCTCGACCCAGGCAGTCCCATTACGAATTACGCCATGAGCGGCAACGGAGAAGAAAAGGTTTCAACCGAAAGCGCTTCGATTGCGCTCGTGAGCAACATCACACCTCGGCTGACCAGCCATCTGCGTTTGCAGTTCTCGCGCGACTTACAACAATCATTTTCTAATTCAACCGATGTCCGCACCAACATCTACAGCCTGCTCAATGGCATTGGGCAATCGTCCATTTTGCCTAGAGAGACTCGAGAGCATCGACTACACGCGGCGGAAACAATGAGCTTCAGCCGGGCGCACCACGAATTTAAATTCGGTGGCGACGCCATGATGACCTGGGATTACAACTATTTCCCCTCGCTTTTTGGGGGCGAGTATTTGTTTACTAATATCGTGGTGGATCCATTTACTTTTGTGCCTGAGCACGGGGGACTCAAGCTGACCCCTCTGCGCGCGTGGGCCCACAATGTGCCGCGATATTATTTGCAGAATTTTGGAAACCCGGTCTCGCATCCCGATAGCAATGACTACGCCGCATTTCTCCAGGACACCGTCCGCCTCACGCCGAAACTCAGCTTGAGTGCAGGGGTGCGCTACGATCTGCAGGCATTTTCCAAAGCCGGCATGGTGACGAATACTCTCTGGCCCTCCTCCGGAAAAATGCCCCTCGAAGGCATGAACTTTGGGCCGCGCATCGGCATCGGATATGCCCTCGGAGAAGAACATCCGCTGATGGTTCGGGCGGGTTTCGGAATTTTCTTTACTCGCATTCCGCAGATCTACCAGTCTGCGGTGACCAATAACAATGGTTTGAATAACACAGTTCTCTTCTTGGATAACACGGACTACTACCAGAACCAGGTTTTCCCAGGCAATCCGAAGCCGGCATTTGCATGCGCTCGCGGGCCCGTTACGTGCGCCCTGCCGGCACAACTGCAGCAATTCGCCACCAGCGAAGTGCAGGCGTTCTCTCCTGCCTTCAAGACGCCTCGGGTGGAGCAGGGAAGTCTGAGTCTGGAGCGAGAAATGCCGGGCGGTATCACGGGCACGATTTCTTATCTCTACGTGCGCGGGCTGAATATGATTCGAGCGCGTGATGTGAATCTTCCTACTCCGACTTTTTACAGCTATCCAATCTATGATTCGAGCGGCACTAATTTTCAAAATGCCTTATACACGGTGCAATCGTTTTCAACCTGGCAGAATACTTACAGCATCAGTTGTCCTTTTCCGCCTTGCTTCAACGCACTTGATCGTCCGATCTCGCAGTTAGGATCAATCAATCAATTTGAAAGTGTCGCCTACAGCATTTACCACGGCATGACTGTGTCGCTGCAAAAGAGAATGGGCGAAGGCATCTACATTCGCCTTGCATACACATGGGCGCACGCGATCGATAACGGGCAAGATGCTTTGGTCACGGGCCAGCCCGGGGGTGTGCAAAACGCTTATTCCCCAAAGAGTGAAAAGGCGTCGAGCGTCACCGATCAACGCCAGAGACTTACGCTTGCTGTGATCGAAGAGCCAAATCCGTTTGCCGGAGGAATGCTCGCGACAGTGTTCGATAGCTGGAAAATCTCCGCGGTGACGACATACGGCAGCGGCCGGCCAACCAACGTGACCGTAAGTGGCGATCCAAATCAGGACGGCAACACCAGCAATGATCGCTTGTCTGGAGTGGGAAGGAATTCGTTGACCGGCCCCGATTACTCGAGCGCAGACTTCAGATTGCTCAGAAAAATAGATCTCAGTCGCCGTCTTCACCTTGAGTTAGCGGCGGATTCTTTCAACATTTTTAATCGCGATAACGAGAGATACAGCCTCACCGATCAAGGGTTCTATAACCCCGCCGGGCAATTTATTAAGTACAGCCAGACCGTCGGTGGAACTTATTATCCCGCTTATTATCAGCAGCCTACGAATTCTGAGAAACCTAAAAGTTCGTATGCCCCACGGCAAGTGCAGGTTTCAATCCGCCTCAACTTTTGAGAAACAAATTAAATTCCTTTCATATTGTGCTTGACTTAACATGCCAAGGCTTGCCATAACTATCGAAGCCTCGTTTGGGGCGAGTGGGGGGGTGTAGTCCGTTGGCAGAAGTTCGACTTCAAGAGGGAGAATCCCTCGAAAACGCACTTCGCCGGTTTAAACGCAAGGTACAAACTGAGGACATCATCAAAGAAGTAAAACGTCATTCGTTTTACCTGAAACCCGGCGAGAGAAAGCGCGTAAAAGAGGCGCTGGCTCGCAAGCGCAGCCGGAAGAAAGCACGTAAAGAACAGGACTAACCACCGAACCTGAAAAGCGGGCCGTTCGCAACTGGCGGCGGCCTGTTCTCTTATTCGATTTTGCCGAACAGTCGCAGCAAGCGGTTCTGAGAACGCGAACGAAAGCTGAGAATCAATAGCGACGAATAAAAGCTGGCAGATAAGACCATCCTTTCTAAGTTGGCGTCAGCAAGTAACCCATGCGATGCACATCGCATGGCGGGCCGAGTCCAGGGGTTACGAGGGGATATGTTATCTCCTGCCCACGATGTGAACCGGATCCTTCCCTATTCGGGTCTCCCCGTGCTGAGCAGGGACGCGGAATGGGAGCGCGTCTTCAATGGATTACCAGGACAAGACCTTAAAATGTATCGATTGTGGCACGGACTTTGTGTTCACAGCGGGTGAACAACTGTTTTTCCACGACAAACAGTTCAAGAACGAACCGAAGCGATGCAAGAACTGTAAAGGAAAAAGAGTGTCAGTGCTGGGCGCCACCCCGTCGCATGGTGCGGCAAGGGGAAACTCCTACACCAAGACGGAGACCCGGACGAACTGCTCACAGTGCGGAAGGGAAACTACGGTTCCGTTCCGGCCGACGCAAGGGCGGCCGGTGTTGTGCCGCGAATGCTTCCAGCACGGCAGGCAAGCCGTTAACGCTTGATTTGCACGCTTTAGTAAAGAGCGATTCTGGATGACTTTCTAGAATCAAGGAAGAAGAGTGGCTTCGCGGGATTGTCATCCAGCGTAGCGCGTACCTTTTTGCGGCTGGGCCGGTCGCTCGCTCCGGTCGCTGTCAGGTCTGTGTTTCCCCATAGTTTTCGCTGAGACTTTGTCGGCTTGAGTCACGAGCAGCGCCTCCACCTGGCGAAGCAGGTCTCTTATACCCAAAGGCTTGATTAGCAGCGAAGTCGGCGTTCCCGTATCTCCCTCTTCAAATTCCCCATTTGGCGGATAGGCGGTCAATAGCGCAGTCGCCGGATTGTAAGGTTGGCGGCGGGCCGCGCGCAGTACTTCCAACCCAGAGTTTTCTTTTTCCATTCGCAGATCGCTGATGACCATGTGATACATGCCCGACTCCAGCTTGTTCAAGGCTTCGGCCGAGGCATTCGCGGTCTCGATTTCGAAGCCATGCAATTCCAGCACTGCCTTCAGCGTTAGCAAGACCGCAAGGTCATCATCAACAAGAAGAATGCGGCGCTTCATAGCTAGTCCCTCGGAGCAATATTTGATGATCGATAGTTGATCCGGCAGGCCTTCCTGCATTGCGACGGTCCCCACAAGGTTGTGCGCGGGGTCGAATTCTTCAGTTTGCGGCGCTCTGAACCGAAAGCCGCATCACGTCATTTTGACACATTCCGTCATTTAGTATAGGAGTGTGACCCGCTTCTACATAGAGAATTTTGGTTGCCGTGCTACCCAGGCAGATGGCGCATCCATCGAACGGCAATTTCTCGACCGAGGCGTGCATCGCACCAACCAGGCTCGAGACGCCGAAATCGTGGTGCTAAACACCTGTACCGTGACCGAAAGCGCCGATAAAGATGCGAGGGCTTCGATTCGCCGCTTGCGACGGCTGAATCCCGAGTGCCGCATCCTCGTCACTGGCTGTTATGCGCAGCGCGCTCCCACAGAAATAGCGGCGCTGCCGGGCGTGACCTGTGTGGTCGGCAACTCGCACAAGCACGAGCTGGCAGAAATCGCAATTTCGCCGCGGACCACCTCACTCGCGCCGTCACCCAAGTCAATCGCGATCAGGGATGATCGTTCGAAATTTTCAACCGCGGGATTTTTCCCCTTGCAAGCTCTTTCCAGCCATTCGCCTGCTGAAGTTGTCGTCGGTGACATTTTCGCTCACACCGAACTGCTGGCGGCTCCCGTGTTTGAAGCCGCAAACGATCGCACTCGCCCGAATTTGAAAGTGCAGGATGGGTGCAATAACCGTTGCAGCTTTTGCGTGATCCCATCGGTTCGTGGCCAGAGCAGATC
>JANYKL010000163.1 GCA_025361625.1 Acidobacteriaceae bacterium | reverse complement strand
CCACGAAAATCTATTTCGATAGCCCTGATGGCTGCGGTTGCAGTGCGTCAGGTACAGAGTGCGCGTGCCTTAAGTAGTCCAAGCCCTGGTAAAAGCGTTGACGCAGTTCCGACGGTGCCAGCCAAATTGCTGCCCTGCCGCCTACCAGAAAGTATGGAGCCAACTGCGATCCCGCCAACCACTTCGCCGCAGGAGCAAAAGCAGTCATGGCGGTGAGAATGATTGCGACCACCAGGACGCCTCGCACGAAACCCAGCAACGCTCCGAAAATCCGGTCGATTGTACTGAGACCGGCTTTCTTCATAGCCCAACGCGCCAGCCGTCCCGCAAAACCCGCAACGATCAGGACAGCGAAAAAAATGATTAGGAACGCAACAAAATCGGCGACCCAGGGTGACTTCACGTGAGGCGCGAACCATTCTGCGAGGCGATGATACTGCCAGGCGGCCAACAGATATCCCACGACCAAGCCCGCCAACTGAAAGGCTTCGTGGAAAAACCCTTCGATGGCGGCCGTGATCACGAAAAATATCAGAGAGCCGAAGATGATCCAGTCCGCAATACTCATCTTTTTTTAACTTTTAAACGCTTCTTATCTAGAGGCTTTGCAACGCGCAATTCTCTAAAGCTAGTACCCAATGAATCAGCAGAAATGCAGCGGACTAGATATCCAACTCGCGACCCGTCAATTGACGATATGCCCCGAGGTATTTCTCGCTGGTTCGGAGCGCAACGTCCTGGGGGAGGGCGGGAGCGGGCGGTTGTTTGTTCCAGCGAATTTCTTCGAGGTAGTCGCGTACATATTGTTTGTCGTAGGAGTCGGCCGGCCAGAAGCGCGATGAATCTGGCGTGAGCACTTCATCCGCCAGCGTGATGCCCTTTGCGGTCAGACCAAATTCAAATTTTGTATCGGCAATGATGATGCCGCGCTCGCGGGCGTAATCTGCCACCTTCTTATAGATTTGCAGGGTGAGATCGCGGAGCTTTTTGCTCTGCTCCGGATCGACGAGTTTACACATTTCTTCGAACGAAATGTTGACGTCGTGTCCTGTAGTTGCTTTTGTGGCGGGAGTGAAAATCGGCTCGGGCAACTGGTCGGATTCTTTCAAACCCGCTGGCAGTTTGATCCCGCAGACTGTGCCGGTCGCCTTATATTCCTTCCAGCCTGAACCAGAGAGATATCCGCGGGCGACGCACTCGACGGGAAACATTTCGGCGCGCATCACCATCATGGAGCGGCCACGGAGTTCATCCGCGTGCTGGCAAACCGCTGCCGGATATTGCTTAACGTCGGAGGTTACAAAGTGGTTCGGCACAACGTTTTTAAGAAAGTCAAACCAGAAAAGTGAGATCTGCGTAAGGACTCGCCCTTTATGAGGGATACCCGTTGCGAGAACATAATCAAAGGCCGAGATGCGGTCAGTGGCCACGAAGAGCAGGTGATCACTGTCGAGATTGTAAACATCTCTCACCTTGCCACTGGCATGAAGTTTTAGTTCGGGGTAGTCGGTTTGAAGAAGGACGGTATTTAACGTTTCTGTGCTCATGCGTCAAAATCACCTCTAAAAACTCCGCGTATTCTAACTATCGCTAAAGATTTGTCAATGCTTTCCGTTTCGTACTGGAGGGATTCAGTACGAAATGAAAATGAAAAGTGTTGACACTTTCAGTGTAAGTGAAAAGCCACGTCCGGCGGGCGTTTTCAAAACAGAGACGTGTGGAAAAACTGAGGAAGACGTTGGAAAAAAAAGACGCCATTCGTACAAGGACAAAATAGAAAATTCACTTTCTGTCAACTAGAGAAAACGAATTGTTTGGAATGGCGTGAGCTGCCATCTATCTAGTAGCTACGGCGCTCAGCGGCTTACGCTGCCCCAAATCGTACCGATACCAGTTTCGAAACTCCGGGCTCCTGCATAGTCACGCCATAAAGCACGGGCGCAATGCTCATGGTCCGTTTGCTATGCGTGATCAGGATGAACTGCGTCTGCACGCTCATCTCACGAACGAGTTCGGTGAAGCGGGCGATATTCGCCTCGTCGAGTGGAGCATCGACTTCGTCCAAAATACAGAACGGGCTCGGCGTGTATTGGAAAATTCCGACCAGGAGAGACAGCGCAGTGAGCGCCTTTTCCCCACCAGAAAGCAGCAGCACGTTCTGCAACTTCTTGCCCGGAGGCGAAGCTACGACATCAATACCGCTCTCCGCGCTATTCTCAAGGTCGGTAAGGCGCATGAATCCATGCCCACCACCGAAAAGTTTGCGGAACGTCGCCTGAAAGTTTTCGTTAATCTTGTGAAACGCCTCTTCGAATTTCTGCCGCGAGACCTGGTCGATTTCCTTGATCGTCGCCGCCGTATCGGCGATGGCATCAAGCAAATCTTTTCGTTGCGTTTCCAAGAACTGGTGACGCTCCGCGCTCTCTTTATATTCTTCAAGCGCCATCATATTGACTGGGCCCATGGCGTCGAGACGAGCCCGCATCTCACGATGCGCCTGATCTTCAGCCGCCAGTTCATCGCCAGATACGCAAGCGATGGTGGTATCTGCCATCAACACAGGCCGTTCAACCCCAAGGTCGTTCAGGCAAGTGTCGGCGAGATGTTGCAAATCCGATTGCAACTTCGCCGCCTCCGCCGACAGTTCGCCGCGCCGGTCGCGCGCGGCATCAAGCTGCTGCCGAGTTGTGCGGAGCAATTCCTCTATCTCAATCAACCGCGCTCGCACTTGCTCGGACTCCAGTTGCAATAACGCTTCACGCGCCTCGCCGGCGTTACGTTCTGATTCCATCTGCAACTGCTGCTCAGCAATCTCTATGTTCTCATTCTGCCGCTGCGCAATCTCGGCGCTCGCCGATTCGATTTGTGATTGAAGAGCGCTGACCCGCTCACACATTTCGAACACAACCGTCTCAATCCGCTGCAACAGAGCGGTTGCCGAGCGATAACGCTCTTCCAGTGTTGCCACGCGAGAAGCCCGTTGCGAAGCGGTCTCTGATGCCCTGTCTCGGCTCTGGCGAAGCTCCGTTAAGCGATCCTGGCCTGCTGCAAGCTGCAATTCCAGCTGAAGACGTGACTGAACCACCGCGGTCAATTCAGCATGCCGCGATGCGATCAGTTGTTCCTGTTCTGCCCGTTCGGCGGCTAGCCGCTCTAGTTCTCGCTCGCCCGCCGAGATTCGTTCCCGTACCCGCGTCATCTCTCCATCCAGTTGCTGCAGCAAGTGGCCAGAGGTCATCGCCTGCTTTTCGGCTTCCCGCTTTTCATCCTCCAAGCGGTCGAGCAGGGAAGTGTAATCCTTCAATTCACGGCCAAGTGTGAGGGCAACAATCTCCTTCTCCCGCAAGGCCCGCTCAAGTTCCTCCAAAAGCCGCATCACGTCTCGCAACTCACGCTTCATCGAGAGCGGCCCTTCGCTACGCTGCTTGCCTCCAGTGACGGTGACGTTGTGAAAACACTCGCCAGTTTGCGCCGATAAAAAGAATGCGTCCGGGCTTGACAACGCAAGCTCCCGAGCCGCCGCCGGATCAGGCACGATATAGCCGTTGCCTAATTTCGGAAGAATAACCTCGAGCGACTTGCCGAATCCGTTGAGAACTCGTATCGAATTCTTCAACGGCAACACCGTGTCGTTTAGCGGCGAATATTGCAGGCTCTGGTCGGCGACAAAAGAGAATTTCGCCTGCGAATCTTCCGGATGCACGAGAAATGTAGCTCGTCCATGCACATCAGAACGAAGAAGTCGCAAGCCCTCGTCGGCCGCATCCCAGGATTTGACTACGATGTAGTTCAGTTCGTCGCGTAAAAAGTCTTCAACCACCCGCTCGTAGCGCGGTTCGACTTCGAGAAAATCCGCCAGTACTCCAGCCGGCGTATTCCCCCCTTGCATGCTTCCCGACTGAAACAGTCGCCGCACCGACTCGGTAGAGTAGCCATGTTCCGCGATCACCGCTTCAAGCGATCCTTTCTTTCCAAGCGAAGTCGCATATTCCGACCGAATCGAATCAAGATGTTTTTTCGTATCGCTCTCGGCGGCGCGCTTCGCCTCGATCGCCTCGCGAAGGCTGGCGACTTCAGCATTCAGCCCGCTGACTCGCTGCGAAACGGTCTCGAACTCCAACGCAGTCTGACCGCGCTGCCCGCCAAAAGTTTCGGATTGCGACGCCGCCGTCGCGATCTCCGATTGCAGTCGCTGTTCCTCTCGCGAAATCCCGGCCAACCGCTCTTCAGACTGCGTCAATTGATTGCGCAAAGTAGAAGCAGCCCCCATCGCCTGGAGAATCGCCGCCCGATGCGACTCTTGCTGTTTCTCAAGCGTGGCTAAATTTGTGGAAGCGCACGAAGCTTCCTGCTGGCTCGCAATCAATTCCTGCTGCGCCGCCGCAAGTTCAGTCGCGGCCGATTCCAGAATCTGCCGATTCGCATTCCGTTCTTCTTCGAGCGCAGCCATGCGCGTCTGCGCCTGCCCCAGCTCAACGTCCCCCGCCTCCGAGCGGGCAACCAGTTCCGCGCAACGCTCTTCGTTGTTGCGGATGCGCGCCTTCCCGCGATCGCTTTCAATCGCAATCTGATTCAGCCGGTCCCGATTCTGCCGCGTCTCGGCCTCGATTGCATATCCGCGCTGAGTGCGTTCAGAGTGCTCTAACTCGGCCTGCTGCACGCCTTCGCTTTGCACCCGTATTTCATCGCCCACGCGATGAATTTCCAGATCAAGCGTCACGACCTGTTCATCCATCTGATTGAACTTGCTCGCCAGCACCACGCGCAGCTTGGCGCGCATTTCGTCACGCAACTTGCCATAGCGCTCAGCCTTTGCCGCCTGGCGTTTCAGCGAATTCATCTGCCGGGTCACTTCTTCGAAAATGTCGTTGACGCGGTTAAGGTTAGTCTTGGCGTCTTCAAGCCGCGCTTCGGCGAGACGCTTCTTGGTCTTAAACTTCGTAATCCCGGCGGCCTCTTCAATAATCGCGCGGCGATCAGTTGGACGGCTGCTCAAAATTTGTCCGATGCGCCCTTGCTCGATCAGCGCATACGATTCAGGCCCGAGGCCCGTGCCCATGAACAGTTCCTGAATATCGCGCAGGCGGCACAATTTACCATTTAGCAAATATTCGCTGTCGCCGCTGCGGAACAACCGCCGGGTCACCGAAATCTCGCCGGCATGATGCTGCTGCTGATTAAATTTGCGTCGCCGAATCTTCAAGACAATTTGCGGACCGGCCACGGCTACCGCAGTTCCCGCTGAAGGAGAAGGGGCGTCATCCTCCGAGCCTTCGACTGTGGAGACTTCGCCATGAGCGCCCTCAACCTGCACGGCGGCGCGCGCGTCGCCTTCAGCTTCTTCGGTCTTCCCCGGTTGCGCCTCTTCTACCGCGCGCTCTGTCTCCGCCGCAGCCTGGGCGCGAATTTCCGCCTCGTCCCAATCCTCATCGCCCTTCGCGCGCGACGATGACGGCAACTCGTCCTGAATCTCAATTTCCGTTGGGGCATTCGGGTCGGGCCCGCCATACGTCTCCGGATCAAGCAACGTCAGCGTAACCTCGGCCATGCCCGTCGGATTGCGGTCGCGCGTGCCCGCGAAAATGACGTCTTCCATTCGCGATCCTCGCAAGGTCTTTGCCGACTGCTCGCCGAGGACCCACGAGATTGCGTCGGCAATATTCGACTTGCCGCACCCATTCGGACCAATAATGGCGGCAATGCCTTCGCCGTGAAATTTCAGCTCCGTGCGGTCGCAAAATGATTTGAATCCCAGAATTTGCAGCTTTTTGAGTTTGAGCAAAATGACTCCTTTATAGGCGGACGCAGGCGTCCGGTGGACTCGGCTTGCGCTTGGCTGGAGGGCGCTGCAAACGGCGAATCGCAAGCAGTCGGGCTGTTAACTGCCTCGGTTCCCCGCTGGTCTTTGTTTGGGAATCCCCCGCCTAGACGGGACATTCATCCAGAACTTTGACCAACTTTAACGGCGAAAGCAGGGATGGGTCAAGTAATAAAACACCACATATAGGGGTAGGCATCCCAGCACCCCGTTAAGTTGCACACACTATGCAGCTGTTTCGCGCAAATTGGAGGTGAGAGGAGAAGGTTGGGAGATCGCGAGAGCATGAGTACTCTATCGCCGATTGCGGATCACTACAAGCGCCGTAACTTAATGTTGCTGGATCATAGCGGCCACCGCAATCCGCTTGGGTGCCTTGCCAACTTTGACCCGCGCCACCTCACGCCGCTCTTTCGCATTTATGATGGAGACGTCTTCGCTGCCGGTATTACTGACACATACAAGCTTTCCGTCTGGAGAAAGGACCACCCAGTTCGGTCCGTCCCCGACCTTGACCTGCCCCGCCACTTTGTTCGACTGGAGATCGTAAATGTAGATGCTGTTGTCGAGCATGCTGGTCACCCAGACTTCGCTTTCATCGGCGCTTAGCACCAATCCGTGGCTTTCCGTGTCGGGCGTCTCAAAGTCTCGCGGTCGCGGTGGTCCCGGATGTTCCGACGGAATTTTAACCCGCTGGATAACCTTTTTGTCCGCAATGTTCACGATATTAAAGCCATGCAGATTAGCCAGAGCCACGTACATCGTCTTGCCATCTTTAGAAATAACAAATGGCCGCGGCCGGCCCCCAACGGGAATGTGGTCAGAGAAGTCCATCTTTTCGAAGTCGATCACTGCAACTTCGTTCGAACCCATCGAACTCACAAACATGTAGCGATTGCTGCCCGTATTGAGTGAGTTATGGGGCTCATTAAGCGGCAGCATTTTGACCAATTTTTGTTGTTGCACGTCGACGATGGCCACTCCGTCACTATCCCGAAGCGGCACGGTAACATAGTGCCCGTCGGGAGTTACCGCAATCTGGTTAGGCTTTCCCGGAACCTTGACGGTACCGATAATCTTATGACTCTCGCTATCGGACGTGACCAGCGTGCGGTCGACCTCGCTGGTCGTAAACATTTTTTTGCCGTCGGAAGAGATGGTCACTCCATGAACGTGATCGCCAACCCGAATATCTCCAATCAGCTTGAAAGAAACCAGACTGATAAGAGAGACCGTGTTGTCGCGGCTGTTTGCCACATAAAGCAACGGTTCTTCTGACGCAGGGAAGCAAACCGTGCTTAGCGCGAGAAATGTTACGGTTACGAAGAATGATGTCAGCTTTGAACGCAACTAGATTCGCTCCGAGAGCCGCCCTAAAGCTCAGAGGCCCCATAAACTAATAATACTGAACTGAAGTCAAGATACGCAGGCGCGCAGACCTTTCGTGAACTGGATAAGGCCGTGAAAAGCAGCGTGTAGCGCCTAGAGATAGGCCGAGGCTCCAGCAACCAAAGTCACTGCTCAACGCTTCTCATCACTCAATCGCGTCGGTTCCGGCTCATTTCCCCTCGCGACCCGGTTCCCGATACAATAACGATTCCGCACTACTCAACTTTTTTCAGGAGCGTGAATGAAGCGGTTTGTCTGGCTGGGGTTCGTGTTGTCTATCTTTTTAATGTCGGTTGGCTGCGGCGAAACCTTCCGGCCAATTATCGTTCCGAATCCTCCAATATTCCCCAACCCCAAGGCTGCGCACACCGTTGTCTCAATAAACGACAACAGCACGGCGGTGCCGGGCACAGCGATGGTGGTGGACGTCTCCGGCGACACGAACATCAGCGTCAATGACGTCGGAATTACTCCCGTGCATGCCGTCCAGCAGACTGCAAACCAAATTCTGGTCGTAAATCAAGCCGCACCCGGAGTGCAGGCCGCATCGATCACAAAACTGCTCTTCAATAGCATTCTTATCTTCGGCAAGGGCACGATCAGCTTGCCTCCGAATTCGGCTCCGAACTTTGTCGCTTCGACAGAGGCGAGTCAAGCCTACGTTACGTTGCCCGGGCTTACACCGCCATCGGTCGGCGTCGTAAATACAGTCAGCGACACCGTGACCAACACGATTCCAGCCGGAAATAATCCTGTTGCCCTGGCGGAAACACCGAACCAGCAGAAGCTGTATGTGGCGAATCAGGGGGACAACACCGTCGGCTCATACAACACGAGTGATCGCTCGCTGCGATCTGTAATTACCGGCTTTTCTTCTCCGGTATGGTTGAACGCACGTTCTGATAGCCAGCGCATCTACGTGCTCAACCAGGCAAGCAGCCTCGTGAGTACCATCGACACGACGTCGACTGCCGGTCCTGACATTGTGATTGGGACGAGCCCTGCCGCTCCCAACGCCAGCTACATGCTCTACGATGCAAATCTCAACCGACTCTATATTCCGGGTGCATCAGAGCTGGTGATGCTTGACGCCTCGCAATCCATCCCGCAGCCGCTGAGCGGCAGTCCGGTCCTGATTCCGGCAATTGCACCCACATCGCGAGCTTCGACCGGAGACCCTTGTTTCACGACCGCCGTGACCACCTTAAACACTATCGCCGTGACAGCCTTGCCTGACGGCAGCCGGGTTTACGTCGGCTCGTATTATGAAGATGCTTCGCATAACATCTGCCCGCAAGTAACGGTGATTGACGCGGTAAGCAACGCTATCAAAGGCAACATTGCGATTCCTGGATTCGCGGCGTTCGACTCTTTTTGCTCCACCACCCGGTTCCGTCTGATGATGGCTTCGGCCGGAGACAGTTCGCGCGCTTACCTGTCAAGCTGCGATGGTGGCAATGTAAATATAATCGACACCTCCAAAGAGGCCTACGTCGGGAATCTGCCTGCACCAGCAGGGACGAGGTTTGGCAACCCTCCGCAGAACCCTGTATTCCTGATCGCTGGGCCATAGACGCTTCTGCAGAAGCGCGTTGCTGCGTCTTCCCAAGCCCGCTGCTGCTGGGAAAAGCGCGGAAGTCACTTTCCGCTACTGTGGTTTTTAATTGTTTTGAAAGATTGAATATTGCTTGATGACCTTCGAAGTCAGGCCCTACTGATTCCGGCGACTGTGTGACGCTCTTTCGACCGGCGGCGATGGTAGAGCAGCGCGACATTCATAAAGACTTTGCCGCTTGATGTGCTCAAGCACATCACTAATGCTTCCGTGTCTTCACTGCTTTTTCCTCCAAGCTCGGAGGTAAGCAGCGAGGGGGGATGCACATGGAAGTGGAAGCCCTGATCGTTCAATGTTGTAACGGCATTCCCAATAATCTGATTGGCCAACTCGCACACCGCTTCACGGACCACGGTCTCGTCAGTTTCGGCGACGGCAATTCCCGCAAGGCGGCTCGCAAGTTGAATTGCAAGCTCGAGGTCAACGTCGAAAATGATGCGACCTTCAATCTCTCCTGTGAGAGCTACTTCGGCGGCGATGCCATGGCGCCGGTACGATTCCTGCTCCATGCTCAGATCTTCAATCGACACGGGCGATTCCAGAGCCTGTGCCAGCACAGCATCGGCGGAATTTATGAAGGGTTGAATCAAATCCATCCGCATTGACTAGACTCCGGCTCCGGCGCCCCGTGCCGGCGTGCTCTCGTCTTTCATAACGTACTTGATCACTTCATAAAGAACCTCGGGCTTCACCGGTTTCTGTACGAAGTGACGCGCGCCACGCTGCAGCGCGGCAACAATGTTTTCCTGGTAGCCGACCGAGGAGACCATAACGATGCGCGCGCCGGGATGGTTACGGACGATTTTCTCCGCCGCCTCGATACCTTCCATCTGGGGCATGGTGATATCCATCAGCACGATATCGGGCGATAACCGTTCGTACTCCTTAATCGCGGAGACGCCATCGCCAGCTTCGCCAACAATCTGTCCGCCAAAGCTCTCAATCATGCGGGCAAGGTTTTTTCGGGCAAATACGGAGTCATCGACAATCAGGTAGCGAACCGGTTGTCCGTCTTCGGCTCGTTTGACAGCAACAAACTTTTCCATAACCTTCCTCCACCATTAACACTTAAACAAAATCCAGGTACTTTCGATAGATAACTCTTGTAAGCGCTAGTTACTTCCGGCACCTGTGCCGCGCTTCAGCTCCCTGTTTTCAGCCCGGCTGCGCTCGGGAGCACACTGGGCCTGCAAAATGTTCGGCATATCCTGGAGATCGGCAACCCGCATGGCGTGGCCGCGTTCGATCGCTGCTTTGGGCATGCCGTAAACGACGCAAGTCTGCTGACTTTGGGCCAATGTAAATCCGCCTGCGGCCCGTATCTCTCCGAGGCCGGCGGCGCCGTCCTCGCCCATGCCAGTCATCAGCAATCCCATGGCTTGGGGGCCGAATACTTCTGCGACACTGCGAAACAAGACATCCACCGAGGGGCGGTGTCCGTTCACCGGACCTTCGTCCGACAGCAGGGCCACGTTGCCTAATGGCAGTTTCATGACCTTCATGTGCCGATTGCCCGGGCAGATCAGAGCGCGTCCAGCAACCAGAAGATCGCCTGATTGCGCCTCTTTCACCCGGATGGGGCAGCATTCGTCGAGTCGCTTAGCAAAGAGCTCGGTAAAGCCGTCCGGCATATGCTGCACCACAAGTATGCTTCCTGAAAAATCTCCCGGAAGTTTCGAGAATAAGTATTGCAACGCGTTCGGACCGCCGGTGGAAACTCCGATCGCAACAATGTGAGTCGGCGCGATCGGCCTTAGGGATGTTGTTCTTCCGGGCTGCGATTCAACGGGTAGGAACTGTGCCTGTATTCCTCTGCTCTGCGCCGCCGCATGTATTTTTTTAATCAGTTCGGTTGCGATTTCCGGCATGTGTGCGGAAACGTTTGTCGGCTTAGCAACAAAGTCGAACGCGCCAATTCCCAATGCCTTGAGAGTAATATCGGCTCCCGCGGTGCTGTGCGAACTGACTACGATCACCGGTAAATTACGCTGCTTCCGCGTAATTGCCTTCAGTGTGTCGACTCCGTTCATGCCCGGCATTTCGAGATCGAGCGTCACTACATCCGGCTTCAGGTCGTCAATTTTTTTCAGGGCAAAATGGCCGTCTATAGCGGTGCCAACGACTTCTACCGTTCTGTCTTGCTCAAGGATGCGAGGAATCAGTTTGCGCATGAGCGCTGAGTCATCGACCACCAATACTCGGACGCTCTTTTTCATGCTTGACTGCCTGCAGCCCGTCTGAGTTCTTGACTTGTCTGAGATCCGCCGTCCGTCACCCCGGGTAGAATGGAGCCCGACAGAAGACCCGACGTCAGTGCCCCGGCATTGGTTGCCCGGCCGCGCGTAAAGCGCTCCATCAGCGCGATCATATTAAGAATCAGAACTACGCGGCCGTCCCCTAGAATAGAAGCGCCGCTGACCAGGTCCGTCTTAACCGATTGATCGTCGAGTGCCTTGATGACCAATTCGTCTTCGCCCTCCAGCGCATCGACGATCACGCCAAACTTGCGCTCGCCGCTGTGAATGACAAGTACGAATACCTTGCGCCGGGCGGTGTCTGGGCCGGACAAAGGCTTTGACCCGAGACGCAGCAAAGGCAATACGTCGTCGCGCAACTGCAACACGTCATATTGTTCGACCTGACGTATTTCGCCCTCAACCGTGCGCGCAATCTCAGAGATCGCATTGAGCGGGAGCGCGAAGAGTCGGTGATCAACTCGGAACATTAAGGCACGGATAATTGCGAGCGTCAGCGGTAGGCGCAGACGAAATGTGGTTCCTTTACCGGCAACGGTTTCGATCTGGACCGTCCCTTTCAGCCGCGTCAGAACGCTCTGCACGATGTCCAATCCGACCCCGCGGCCGGACAATTCGGTGACTTCGTCGGCTGTCGAGAACCCGGGCTCCAGGATCAGTTCGAGCGTCTCCGCCTCGGTCAGCCGATCGAGTGCTTCAGCTTTAATGAGTCCTTGTGCGACCGCACGCTGCCGCACTTTTTCGACCTGAATGCCGCGCCCATCGTCGGAAATTTCAATCACTACCTGATTTCCCTGGTGGTAAGCCGAGAGCCTCAATTGGCCTTGTGGAGTTTTGCCGGCGCGAACCCGTTCTTCCGAAGTTTCCAATCCGTGACCAACTGCGTTTCTCACGAGGTGCGTAAGCGGCTCCGCGATTGAGTCAAGAATACTTTTATCCAAATCTGTCTGCCCGCCCCTCACCGAAAGCCTGACTTCCTTGCCGCATTGAATTCCAACGTCTCTGACGATTCGCGGAAAACGGCGGAACAATTGATCGACCGGTACCATCCGAATCTTCATGACGGAGTGTTGAAGGTCGTTCAGCACACGCCCCTGGAACGCCATCGCGTCAGAGAACTTTCCTCGCAGGGCATCTTTCGGAAAACGTTGCCCGAACTCGATGAGCGCTTGCTGGAGCATCGATTTTGCGAGAATCAACTCGCCGACCAAATTGAGAACGCCATCAATTCGCTCAGCATCGACCCGAAGCAGCTTGTCAGCCAGGTGAGCGGCTGGAAAGGAGGCAAATTCCTCGATCGGTGTCGAGCTTGTGTCGGCGAAATCTTCCAAAGTAGCGGTGCCGCTTGCATCAGTCTCAGAACCGACAGCTACCGTACTGCCAGCTTCCTCGGCTTGCAGCGTAGCGTTATCTTCTTCGTTTATCGCCCGTGGGGCAGGGCTGGCGCCGCGACTTTCGACGCGAAGTATTTTCACTTTCACATCGGTCGAAATTGTTGGAATACTGCACTTGACTTTGATGGCTTCGGCGGACTTCTCGGACGCAATTGCAGCTTCGATTTGCGTTGCCGGCTGGTGGCTGCCATCGGCGGGATAGATCGCCAGCAGCTCGCCAAGCTCCGTCAAAGCCAACTGAATCATTTGCCTCCCGGCGATGGGCATGGCGCACTGCGGATCGATCTGCACCAAAACGTGATAAATCTTCTTATTTGCCGCAGCCGCGCGTGCCAGGGACAGTTGCTCGTACTCTGTCCAGTGCGTCTTTTTTGCGGAGACCTTACCCGCTTTTTTATTTTTCGCTTTCGAGGCAGGTGAGCGGCTGGGATGCGCCAGGCGAGCGATATCCGCGCGCAGAGATTGAATGGAAGGCAACTTGGTTTCGTTGCGATAGGCGTCCAGCAGCCCGGCGAATACATCTGCAGCTTTGAGCGCGATCGGGGGAACCGCCGCCTCCAGGTCCCTGTTCTCGAGCGTGAGAACGTCCTCAAATTCATGCGCCAGTTCGCTGAGTTCGCGAAAGCCGCAAGCCGCGGAATCTCCCTTGAGAGTATGAACGGTTCGCCGTAGGCTCCGGGCAGTCTCGCGGTCGCCGGGAGTTTTTTCGAGCTGCATGGCTTCATCGTTAAGTCTCTCGACTAACTCGCCAGCACTTTCGAAAAACAGTTGCCGCAGTTCAGACATCCGCTCTTCGGGGGGACCGTTCACGCCTTCTCCTCTACTCGTTGATACGCGGTGCCGCTGTTGCGATGCACCATACGGAATTTCTCCGTCAGTCCCAAGAGGCTTTCGGCGTGGCCGACAAGGAGATAACCGTGCGGATTCAAGCAGCGATAGAATTTTTCAATCAAACGCTTCTGTTCCGCCTCGTCGAAATACATCATCACATTGCGGCAGAAGATGACGTCGTTGCGCTGCGGCAGATATTCAGTTTTCAGGTTATGAAAATCGAAGTGAATTAATTCTTTCACGTTCTTCTTTACCGCATAACGAGCGCCCGTCTTATCGAAATAGCGCAAGCGGTATCCATAGTCAACTGCGGCCATCTGATGCTCGGCATAGGAAGCTTCCTGCGCGGTGCGCAGGACAGAGTAGTTGATATCGCTGGCAAGAATTTCGACCCGCCATGGTGCAGGCACAAGCGGTTTCGGAAGCGGCGACTCGAAAGGAACCGGATGCCGCAGATAGTGGTAAGACAGCGCATCCGCCACTAGCATGGCGGCGGTGTACGGTTCCTGTCCGGTTGAGCAACCCGCGCTCCAGATTCGGACGCTATAGTCTCTGCGCTCTTGCTTGCGATTCAACAAGTCGTCCATAACGTCGTGCTGAAAGAGATCGAGCTGGGCTTTATTGCGAAAGAAACTGGTTTCATTAACCGTGAGATTTTCGAGAAGCTTGGTTAGCTCTTCTTTGCCCTTCTGGCTGATCAGCAGACGATAGTAGCTGTAGAAAGAATCGAGCTGGCAATCTTTCATGCGGCGCTGCAGACGGTCGTGCAGAAAAGGCGTGCGCCGGTCGTCGAAGTGCATGCCGCATTCCTGGTAAACCAATGCCTGCAGAAGTCTCAATTCTGCGTCGGTGAGTACCGCCGTTTCGGTTGTGCTCATAGGGTGCGAGTTCTTTCGTTTACTTTCCGGCGGAGACGCTTCGCCGCGCGCCGGTCACACCTGCGAATGACGTTGCATCAGGGCCCGGCTGGGCCTCTGATTTGACCGTTGCTGGTTTGATGGTCCCAGGTTTTGCACCCGCGCTGCCAGCTTTTTCGAGTTCACCGTCCTGGCCGGATTCGTTCACCGAGAGGATGCGGTCCACGTCGAGCAGAATGATCAGCCGCCCCTGATACTTGCCAAGGCCGGTCACGCAATCGAGGCCGCCCTCCTGCATCATGGCCGGAGCAGCTTCGATGTCCGACTCCGGTATCTTCAAAACTTCGGTGGCCGAGTCAACAATCATTCCCACCAGTCGGCGGCGGTGTTCAACCACTAAAATCCGGCTGCGCCGGTTGAGTTCGGTGGCCGTGTGTCCAAACCTCTTGCGGAGATCCACCACCGAGACGATTTTCCCCCGGAGGTTGATAACGCCTTCAAGATAATGGGGAGCGTCTGGAACCGCCGTGACCTCCGGCACGCGCACAATCTCGTGCAGTGCCGTGATAGGCACGCCGTACGTTTCGCGTCCCACTCGAAACCCAACGATGTGTTTTTCCCGACTCATGATTGTCCTAGCGCGATCCTGCCCTGGCAGCCTTGAATTCTTGTCCGTGCGCTGCGCTGTGATCAATCCTGTTATCGTTCGAGCGCAACGAAAAGCGGTCCATCGAATCGAGCAATCCGCGCGACATCTTGGACATCTGGTCGGATGAGGCGGCCAGTTCGGTCGAGCCCGAGGTGTTCGACTGCACCAGTTCGCGCATGCGTTCCATTGCCTGCACCACCGCCTGGGCTCCCGAAGCCTGCTCTTCGACTGCCGAGTTGATCTCGTGCGTGATTTCATTCAGCCGCGTGGTCGCGCGCGCGATCTGGGTTGAGCCGTGAGACTGCTCGTTCGTGGCCGCTCCAATCTCTTGCGCAAATTTGTAGACTTCAGTGACCACGTTCGAAATCTTGCGCAACGCGCCGTTCAACTCCTGGCCTAAATTCAGACCCTCGTTGACGATTGTCGTGCTGTTTTCCATGTTCTCCACCGCTTTTCGAGCTTCTTTCTGAATGCTCGCAATCAGTTCGGAAATTTCTTTTGTCGATTGCGCGGATTTTTCGGCAAGCTTACGGACTTCGTCCGCGACGACGGCAAATCCGAGTCCATGCTCTCCGGCGCGAGCCGCTTCGATGGCGGCGTTCAACGCCAGCAGGTTCGTCTGCTCCGCGAGATCGTCGATCACTTCGACGATCTTGCCAATATCATCGGCGCGTCCGCCAAGCGCGTCGATGATTTCGCCCGAGGAGCGAATCGTGGTGTTAATCCGGTTCAATCCGTCCGTCGCCTTTTCCATCGTGCCGATGCCGCTGTGCACCTCTTCGCGGGATCGGTTTGAGATATCGAGCAACACTTTCGCCGTATCCGCGACCCGCTGAATCGAGGTCACCATCTGGTCGATAGAAGCCGAAGTTTCGCTCACGCTCGAGGCCTGAGTCTGCGTGCTCTTGACCATGTTCTGCACGTTGACGCTCATCTCGTGCATAGTGCTCGTAACCTCGTCGATGGCGGACGATGTCTGCAAGCTGTTGCGGGCCGACTCATCGGATGCGGTCGCCACCTGACTTGATGCGGTTGCCACCTGGGTGGCCGCTTCACGAACGCTTCTGACCAAACCGCGCAGTCCTTCCATCATTCGGGTAAAGGCATTAGCCAGCGTGTCATTGGCGGAGCGAGGTCGAACGTCGACTGCCAAATTTCCACCGGCGATTGCTTCCGATACCGCCGCCATCTCCTTCAAGTACTTCACCATCGACTCGAAGGTTCGAGCGAGCTGTCCGATTTCGTCCGTACTACGAACGTCGATATTGTGTTCGAGATCACCGCTCTGCCCGATCTGCTCCGCAACATGAATCAAGCGCGCTAGTGGCTCCGTGATTCCGGTAGCGGTTCGATAAGCGATAACAACGCCAAGGCCAAGCGCGATCAGCGAACTGAAAACCGAAGCGAGAATCGTCCAGGTAGCCGCTGCCTCATCAGAGCGCCGGCGCTGCTCCAGAAGTTCACGATTCCCCCGGTCAACCTCATCGAGAACCTCGCTCGAGCGGGCAACCCAGGCATTTGGATCTTTTTGTAGATAAAAGATTTGCAGTTCGGCCACGGTGGCGTTGCCGCTATCGACCCCGCGCCGCTTCTCTACCAGCGGATTGGCAAACTCCGTGCCCCACGATTGCTCGAGCGCCTGCACTTTGTCCAGGCTGCCGCGCTGCTGGGGAGAGTTCGCCAGATCCTGCGCCCGGCGGAGCGCGTCGCTCAACTGATGCTCGCCGTCATTCATCTTCTCGACATCGCGAGTATCGCCGCTGAGCAGATAGTTCTGCAGGTGCAGGCGGTTCTGCATCATCTGGAAACGCACAGACGACGTTGCCTCGGTCATGTCGATGGAACGTTGGGCAGCCGCTTTGGTCTCATGCTCGCGCTGCACTGCGACCAGATTGATCGCGAGCAGCACCAGAACGGTGCCTAGAATGATTCCGAAACTCCAGTACAGCTTCTTGCCAATCGTCATACGATACCTTCCATTAGCCCGCTCACCGAATAACATCATTGGCCGGGATCGAATCGAAACTGCACGACTCCCGTCGTTTCTCCGGAAGCAGTTTCGAAGTGCCATTTCTTCACCGCATCGAGTGCCGCATTGGCCAAAACGGGATGCCCCCCGATCAGCTTCGCAGTCTTGACTGACCCGTTCGGGGAGACCGTGATCTCGACTTTGACCACCCCCGCCAGGCTCATGCGTCTGGCCAAATCTGGATAAACAGGAGCAACCTTGCTTTTAACCGCACGCGCGATTTCAACTTGGCTCCGTGCCTCGGCTGGCCCGGTCGCCAACCAACCGCTGAACAATATCAACCCGATCGCCAACCCACGATTGCATCTAGGAATGAACACAACGACTCCTCCGTCACTTTCTTAACCATATCTTGCTGTAATGGAACCATCGACGGATATCAAAAGATCGTGCATCGCATTACTTTGGTGATCTTCGAAACGTAATCTGCGCGTAGTCCTTCGGCCGCAAGTCGTAAGCTCGGTGCATCGATTCGAGATTCTCAATCTGATGTGTGAGAAAAATCATCTTCACATTCGGTCGCACTTTTTCTTGGCAGGACTATCAAACCGGCCCAAATGTCACTTTGGTTCCATTTGTAGAGTCGATACCGGGGAGCGTATTCCCTTGACTCAATTTGAGATTGGCAGGTAGCTTGTACTTAATCTAATTGTTTTCAGTCGCTTAGACGGAAAAGGGCGCGCACTGGCAAGCATGGCCGACAATTCGGTGTCTGGAAGTGTCTGTCACCCTGAGGTGGCTTTTCAAAAACTTTTACTCAACCTTTCCCGTGCCGCCTTCCAAAGTCCAGATCTGGAGCACCTGATTCAGTGCTTCTGCAGTCTCACGCGTGTTTTTTTTCAGGCGAACGGTGCCTACTTTTGGAGACTGTCCGCGGACGGCGAACTGGTCGGCGCGGAAGCGGACGCACCCGACGTGGAATCATTTCGCGGGATTCGGCGCCGTCCCGGGGACGCCTCTCTGGCGATGGATGCGGTGCAGAGGCGCGGTGCTTTCTTCGTGAATCATCTGGATGCCAACCGATACCCCTGGCTTACGTCGAGTAATGCCCGCGCTGCCCTCGCCGCTCCGCTAATCGTTTCCGGCGAACCGATCGGCGCCATCACTTTTCTGAAAAGCGGCCGGGGCCAGGCCTTTGACGAAGATTCCGTCGTCAAGGCCACGATCCTTGCCGCTCAACTTGGTACCGCTGTTGAGGCCTTGCGTCTGAACCAGCTTTCGAGAGATGAGCAAAAACGGGCCAGCGCCCTGGTTGAAGTGGCCACTGCTCTGAACGGCAGGCCCGATACCGCGGCCGTTCTCGAAAGCATTGCGGACAAGCTGCGCACGTTGCTCCATTCCCCGGTTGTGCTGGTGTTCATGCAGCAAGAAAAATTGTTCCACCTGCACGCGGCTTCGACCGAAAATCCAAAGCTTGCGATTGCCATCCATTCCCGGTTTCAGCAAAATGATCTACGTTCGTCTCTCGAGATTGCAACTCGTGCCGTCGCGGCCGGAGAGGGCATCACCGTCAGCATCGATGGCTCGAGTCATTTCGGAGAAGACTCGCCCGCGGGTGTTCTCGTCGCAGCCCCGTTCCGTACCTCTCGTTCTCACGGGGCGATTCTCGTGTATCCACGCTCTTCCGGACCTTTTTCAGACGAGGACAAGAGTCTCATCTCAGCCCTCGCTGGGTTCGGTGCGGTGGCTCTTGCCAACGCGGAACTCTACGGCATGGCTCGCGCGCAGGCGCACGAACTGCACGAAATTCTCGAAATCAGTTCCGAGCTTGGCTCGGCCGGAAAGCTGGACGAGTTCCTGCAGACCTCCGTCGTCCGAGCGGCGAGCTTTCTCGGCTACAGGCGTTGTTTCATGGGTTTTCTCGAAGGCGAGAACTTTCGCGTTCGCTGGGGAGTGGAGAACGGGCAGGCGCGTCCTGTGGATATTCCGCTTTTTGATGGCCCCGCCGTCAAAGCTTTAAAAAGGAAGAATGTTTTCTTCACGGAAGACGCAAGCCAAACCCCGGGCGCAGATTTAGAGTTTGTCGCTTCCTTCCAGATTCAGCAACTGCTTGCGGTTCCGCTGCTCGGTTCTAACGGTGATGTGCTCGGCATGTTTGGCGTGCTTGACCGCCTCGAAGAAGGGCCGATCAACGACGAAGACATTCGCCGCGCGCGGGCCCTGGCCGCGCACATTGCTATCGCGCTCGAACTGACTCGAAATCTTCATCAGTCGGAGGAGCATCGCAGGCGAGCCGAAGCATTGGTGACGATAGCGCTCGAGTTGAATGCAGTTCTGCATCTTCCGCAGTTCATGCAAAACTTCGCCCGGCGATCGCTGGCCCTGCTTGGCGGGCGTTCGGTTGCCCTCAGCCTCTTGAAGGCTTCCGAATTCGACACCCTTATTGTTTCGCAGGATGGCGAAGTTCAAGATCGAGGAGTGATCAGGCATTTTAATCAGGCTCTGGTTACGGCACTGTCGAAGTACTCCGCCGAAGTCTCTTACGCTTCGTCCAGAGAGTTGCTGGGGCCAGCGCTCGCTGCAAGTTTAGGGTGGGCCGATTGCACTCTGGTCAGGCTCGCGGGTTCAACCGGCGAACTGGTCGGCGTTCTCTGCCTGGCCGATCGTGGAGTTCCGCCCTCAACCGAAGACGAGCAACTGCTGCGCGCCATCGCCGGACACGGCAGCATCGCCATCGAGAATGCTTTTTTATTCACTCGTATGGAGCAGGCCAATCGTCATTGGCTTGAAGTCTTCGACGCGATTAGCGACTTCATTATTGTGCACGACGAGCAGCACAATATACTGCGTGTGAATCAAACGCTGGCCGATTTTGTAGGCACGACTCCCGATGCCCTGGTGGGAGTGAACATGCGCGCTCTCGAAGCGCTCTCGACTGGGGCATCGCCGCATTCCTGCCCCTTCTGCCGCAGCGGTGAAGGACTCGATGAATATGTTCATCCTGTACTCGAGCACACTTATCTGATTTCTACCTCGCGAATTCACGCCGCGAGCAGTGCTCAACTGCAGACCGTGCACGTGCTGAAAGATATCACCGACCGGCGCGAGGCCGAGCGCCGCTATCGCGAGCTCTTCGACAACATTCAAGAGGGGATATTTTTCTCCACACCCGACGGCCGCTTCGTCGAGGTGAACGACGCCCTGGTGCGCATTCTCGGCTATGCCAGCAGGGAAGAGGTCGTTCAGCTCGACATTCCGACGCAGGTATATTTTTCTCCAGAGCGTTGGCAAGAGCTTACTGAAATTGTTTCTCGCGAAGGCGGCGTGCGGAATCATGAAGATATTCTCCGACGCAAGGACGGGTCCGCCGTTCACGTTTTCATCAATCATTTCGCGGTGCGGGATGCCGATGGCAAGATCATCCAATACCGAGGACTGATGCTCGACATCACCGGCCTCCGGCAATCGCAGACTGAGCTCCAGAAGGAACGGGATTTTTCGAGCAAAATCCTGAGCCACACCCAAAGCCTGATTCTCGTCACTGACACAGATGGAATCATCAGCTATGCAAATCGCCGCTGGAGCGGACTAGGTTTTCAGCAAAACCAGATTTTAGGCCATCCGCTGCCTGATCTCTGCGTGCCTTCACGGCGCGCGGCTCTCTGCGACGCGCTGGCGTCGGTAGCCCGAGGGCAACAGGTCGACAATTTCGACATGCCGATTATCAGAGGCGATGGAGTCAGCGGACAATTTTCCATCAATCTCAGCCCGATCAGTGGCGAGGACGGCTCGGTCAGCAGCATCGTTGTTGTTATGACCGACGTTACTGACTCCGCTATGCTTCGTGCCAAACTGATTCACGCCGAGAAAATGGCGGCCGTCGGACAGCTGGTTTCAGGAGTGGCCCATGAGGTAAATAACCCGCTGACAGCGATCTTGGGATTTACAGATCTGCTGATGGAAAATCCCGAACTCCCGGAGAGCGCGCGACGCGATCTGCGTGTCATCTTGCAAGAAGCGCAACGTACGAAGCAGATCGTACAGAATCTTTTAAGCTTTGCCCGGCAGATGCCGCCGCAACGCAAGCCGGTTCAGCTCAATTCTATCTTGCAGCGAACCGTGCATTTGCGCTCCTATGACTTCATCAGCCACGGCATTCAGGTGATCGAGCGTCTTGATGATTCGCTGCCCGCAGTGATTGGCGACTCGCATCAACTGCAGCAGGTCTTTCTGAACATACTGAACAACGCTTATGACGCGGTGCGCGAGGGTTCGCAGCCGGCTCGCATCGAGGTCCAGAGTGCCGGTAACGACGCCTTTGTCGAAATTTCCTTTCGAGACAACGGAACCGGCATGGTCGATTCCGAGAAAATTTTCGATCCATTTTTCACTACCAAAGATATCGGTAAGGGCACCGGCCTTGGGCTCAGTATTTGCTACGGTATCGTCCGCGAACATGGCGGCGAAATTTTCTGTCATAACAATCTCGATTCGGAAGGCGCCACCTTCGTCGTCCGCCTCCCCGTCGCCCCCGAGGCCGCCACTTTCGGAGCAGTTGCAGGAGTAAATCCAAAATGACACAAACAGCTACCAAACTCGCTTGCGCCCCCGTTCTTCTAATTGAGGATGAACCGGCGATAATGGCCCTGGTTCGCGCGGTTCTTGAGGGCCACGGCTATGCCGTGGTCGCGACTGAGTCAGGGGCCTCGGCACTCTATTTGTTAAAAGAAGGCGATTTTCACGGAGTCGTCTCCGACATGCGAACTCCGGGCGGCGTCGACGGTGCGCAGGTCTACGCCTGGATCGCCACCCACCGCCCTGAACTTGCAAGCCGGCTAGTCTTTATCACCGGAGACATCGCTAACGAGGAGACCGCGGCTACGTTGCGCCAGACGGGCGCTCCGTGCGTTGAGAAACCATTTCGTGTTGCCGATTTTATTGCAGTCATAGAAAAGACATTGGGCAGGCCTTCGCGATGACTCAGGATTCACGCATTCGGCTCTTAATCGTCGACGACGAACAGACCATCCGCCGCCTGTGCATGACGGTGGGCGAGTCTCTTGGCCTCGTCTGCCTTGAGGCGGAGAGCGGCGAAGCGGCGCTCGCCATGCTCGATGAGCAACTGGTGCACATGGTGCTCACCGATATGGTGATGGCAGGGATCTCAGGAGTGGAATTTCTGGGTCATGTCAAGCGCTCTCACCCGCGCGTCGAAGTTGCGGTGATGACCGGACATGGATCGGTTGAGACCGCGGTCCAGGCAATGAAGCTTGGCGCTTACGACTACATCGGCAAACCCTTTTCGCCGCTCGACGACCTACGTCTCTTCCTGCGCCGCATGGCTGATAAGGTCCGTCTGGTGGAAGAAAACCTCTATCTTCGCGAGAAGTCTGAAACTGAAAGCTCGCTGCATGGCATCATCGGGAGCTCTGCCGGAATTCAACATGTTCTGCGACTAATCTCTCGTTTGAAGGACACGCGGACCCCGGTACTGATCTCGGGCGAGAGCGGAACGGGGAAAGAACTGGTCGCTCGAGCTCTGCATTTCCGCGGCAGTTTGGCAAACCGTCCCTTTGTCGCGGTCGATTGCGGCTCGCTGGTTCCAACCCTGATCGAAAGCGAACTTTTTGGCTACGAAAAAGGCGCGTTCACGGGAGCGCTGCGCTCCAAGCAAGGCTTGTTGCAATCGGCCGACTCAGGAACGATTTTCTTTGACGAGGTTGGTGAACTGCCGCTCGAAATGCAAGCCAAACTTTTGCGTTTCCTGCAAGAGAAGGAAGTCCGCCCCGTCGGCAGCAACCACAAGGTGAAAGTAGATGTCCGCATCATGGCCGCCACCAATCGAGATCTCGATGCAGAATACAAGCGCGGCACATTCCGGAAAGATCTCTACTTCCGCCTGAACGTCGTCAGCATTTCGCTGCCTTGCCTGCGTGATCGCCGGTCTGACATTCCGATCCTTTCCGCATTCTTCCTCGACCGTTTGGCCCCGGGACGAGGGGTCGTGCTGTCGGGAAACGCGATCAAGGCGATGATGGCCTATGACTGGCCTGGTAACGTTCGCGAATTGGAAAATTGTTTGGAACGCGCTGTCGCGCTTACCGACCAACGCGTGATCGAAGTCTGTGACCTGCCGCCTGGAATTGGGGAAGCGGAAGTTCAAAGTGAGACGCACGGGCCATCCGTACCTGTCCCAGTTGGTGGCGAATTACGGGCTACAGATCTCGAAGATATAGAGCGCGCCACAATTCAGCGGGTTTTTTCCCAGGTAAAAGGTGACAAGGCGCTGGCCGGGAGGATGCTCGGAATCAGTCGAGCCACGCTCTATCGTAAATTGAAGCGCTATAACATTGCCGCCGGAGCGCTGGCACGCTCCGCGAGTGCCCTGCAATAGGCGCTTCTATTTACCCCAAACCGAAAAATGCTTCGTGATGCGACGGCGTTTAACTGCGTCGGTTTCGCCTTCCAAATGAGATTTAGTTTCAAACTGAGACGGAATTTCCACCGTTAAGAAGGTCGTCGCCTGAATCTACCACTTTATTCCCGGTAACTCATTCCGCTACCTACACTTGTTCTTAGGTTCATGGCCTTCGCAGATTTGGCGCAGTAGATGCACATTCACAAAGCGATAAGGCAAACAGCGGGTCTTCTCGCAGGGCTTCCAAACCGGGAAGGGAGAGGACTCGACTTCGCCCAATTGAGGTAGTCCATTGCCAACACAAGGCACGGCGCGCGCAGTTGAGCCTGATTTGGTCGGGCGTCTGGCGAAATTTTTTCCCGGCGCGACACCGGTGCGCATTGCAGTCAAACTGAGCCGCTCTGGCGTGCACGGGGAACCGGGCAGCGACGCCCGCCCTAGTTATTTGCAGAGCACGGTCATTGAATTCGGCACGCCGCGAGAAATTCTTTTTGCGGTTGACTGCCCGTTGGAATTCGCCGATCGCGTGCTGGTTGAAAGCAATGACGGAGCACTTTACGCCGAAGCCTGCGTCGTGGCGGTGCAGTACCACCCGCATCGAACCGTCGTGGCTGCCCGCTTTTTGAAAGACGTCCCCAACTGGATAGTGAAATCATGAGTTCCTCCGAAGAAAGCTTGTCTCAACCTCCCGTGGAACAGCAGGCAGTTGCCCTCTCTGCCTTGCGACCTGTTTACTTGGCGCTGGTTCGCGAATTCGTGATCGATGTTCCCCCCGCCCCCGTTGAGGAACTTACCGCAGCTTCCGCAGAGTTGATGGAGCAGGCAACCACGTGGTTTTTGCAAGTCGATTCGCAAATTCAGGTTCACCAGCTTCGACAGTTCTTGCAATCGACGCAGCTCGCCGATGAAGCCGTCTTGCGCCATCTCTTGCAGCATCACATCCACAAAAGCATAAAGTCCGGCAGCGACCGGGATAAAACGGACTATCTACTGGTTCAGTATTTTTCTTTGTGCGCTCCCTCCCAGGTTGAGGATGCGGACCTCGATCTCGACTACGTGGCGCAAGTGCTGGAGCCGATTTTAGGATCTCAGCAGCCGCATTTTCCATCCTGGCTCACTCCGCTCGAGGCCATCATGAATTCGGCAGCTCGCTGCCGTCGCTTAAGTGAACTGTTGCACAGTGGAACGCTCGAACAAGGTCGCACGCTCAAGACCCAGAACGCGGCGCGCTATTTTGAACCTGCCGCCATGGCGGCATTCGCGCGTTTTGGCTTTATGATTCGCAGAATCTTCTTCCGTCTCATGCACGGCGATCTTAACGCCATCACCGATGGCTTGCGTGAGCTTGAGCGCCAGGGAGTGGCAACCATCGACTGCCGCCGCGCCCAGTTTTCGGCAGAGGAGCCAATCAGCCGGTTGCGAATGATTTGCCAGTCCTGGAAGGTGATGTTTCACGCTGAGTACTCATCCGGCCAGCCGCTGCGTATGTTGGTGGACTTACGTGCCGCAGTTGACGATGCTCTCCACAACACAAAACGACATGCTCCACTGGCCACCGGTGCCGGGGCTTCGCGATCCTAAAGTCGATAAGCGAGAAGCGAATGAATCGGCCCACTGTTCTTATCTTGTCGACGGACCCCCGGTTTGCGCGTGAACTGACGGCTAAGTGGCCGCAGGGAACTGGAAGCTTGCTCTTGCCCGAATTTGTCATGCTTGATCCGACCGTCGGCGGCGATCTCAGTGCGGCTCATTATAGTGCGGCTCATTACGACCTCGCGATCTCAGATGCTTGTCAACAAGCTGCCGCCGAACTCAACCTAACAAAGAAAATGCTGGTGGCTGCCGGCAGCCCCGCCATCATCGTTCATTGCGATGCCACACTTGGTTGCTGTGCGGTGAAAGGCACGGTCACGGTCCTGCATCGCGACCCATTCCTTTGGGCTGAGTTTACGGGACTTCTCGGGGCAGAAATTTTGCGGCGTCGGCAGGCCGAGGCACGCTGCCGTGAAGCTATAGCTCTTTCTCAGGCTGCTCAGGCGGATGCCACTCTGGGCCGGTACATGCTGGAGATGCGCATCAATGTCAATAACGCGCTCACCACATTACTTGGCAACGCCGAACTGCTTTCGCACGAGTCCGGTCTTCCAGGCAACGTGCAGTCCGAGGCCGACGCAATCCGCAATATGGCGCTACGTCTTCACGGACTTTTTCAGCGCTTCTCTTTGCTCGACAAAGAGCTTGATGCAACCGTACGAAGCTCTGGCTCGAAGGCTATCGCCGCCGACACCGCTGGTTAGCGCCCGCGCTTGAATGAAAAAGGGCCGGATCGCCCGGCCTTTTTTCGTCGTCTTTGCCTTTCTTCGTACAACTCGCATCACATCTCTTGTTAATGATTCGAACTCCCCACGGTTGCAATTTTCTGTCGAGTTGATACCATCGCCGCATCAGGAGCGATTCATGGAGTCTGCCCCAAAGGCAACCCGAACAACCCTTTCCCCGCAATCGAACTCTTACTCCCTTGTGGGAGACCTCTTAACTGCGCGCCGGAAACAGTCAATTCTGGTCGTCGATGACAACGTTCGAAATGCGTCGCTGCTGAAGGATCTATTGCAAAGCCGTGGTTATAGGGCAGTTGCGGTTCAAAACGCGGCGGCAGCCGAGGCGGAAGTCCGGAACCATCCGCCGGATTTGATCCTGCTGGACGTAGTCATGCCAGGCAAAAGCGGCTACGAAGTCTGCCGCGAACTAAAGGAGGACGCCAAGACTCGCCTGATCCCTATAGTAATGATTACTGGACTCTCTGCACGGGAAGACCGCTTGAAGGGGATCGAAGCCGGAGCAGACGATTTTCTGACCAAGCCCATTAGCTCCGAGGAACTCTTTGCTCGGGTGAGCTCCTTGCTCAAGCTAAAGGAGTTTACCGATGAACTGGAGACGGTCGACTCGGTATTGTGTACGCTGGGCCTGAGCGTCGAAGCTCGCGACCCGTATACGGAAGGGCACTGCGAGCGGTTGGCGCAGAATGCCGGCGACTTAGGCCGCCATCTAGGGCTTGAGGAAGAGTCGTTACTCGCGCTCCGGCGGGGTGGCTTTTTGCACGATTTAGGCAAGATTGCGGTTCCGGACGAGATTTTGAAGAAGGGGACCGACTTGACGGAAGCCGAGTGGAAGTTGATGAAGCAGCATCCGATCACTGGCGAGTCGATCTGCCATCCGCTGAAGTCGCTGCGCCGGGTTCTTCCCATCATCCGGCATCACCACGAGCACTCTGACGGCAGCGGATATCCCGACGGACTAAAGGGCGAAGAAATTCCGCTTCTAGCCAGAATTTTGCAGGTGGTCGACGTGTACGACGCCCTGCGCACTGCGCGCCCTTATAAGCCTGCGTATGGTCACGAAGAGGCCGCAATCACTATGCGCCACGAGGCGGAGATTGGCCTTTGGGATGCTCGATTGGTGTCTGAGTTTATGAGTATGTTGAGCCGCCGCCGAAGTTTGGCAGCGTGATCTAGCGGAGGAAGCTTGACCTACAGTATCGTGATTCCCGCCTACAACGAGAGTAGCCGGCTTCGGCCGACCCTTGATAAGTTGCTCGCTTACGTCCACCAGCAGAACTGGGATGCGGAGATTCTTGTCGTGAACGATGGCTCGAAGGACGATACGGCGGAACTCGTTCGCGAATATAACCAACTTCACCCTGAGATTGTGCTGGTCGAAAATCCGGGTAACCGCGGCAAGGGCTACAGCGTTCGCAACGGCATGCTTCATTCCCGCGGAGATATTTGCCTTTTTACTGACGCTGACCTCTCTGCTCCAATCGAAGAAGCGGGCAAGTTGCTCTCAGCCATAAATAAAGGCGCCGACGTTTCCATCGGATCGCGCTGGCTCAACGCCGACTTGCAGACCGAACGCCAGCCACTTTATCGCCAGGCTTTTGGACGTATCTACAACATGGTGCTACGCATTGTGTTAGGACTGAAATTCGTTGACACGCAATGCGGGTTCAAGGCATTTCGTCGCAGCGCCGTGCATCGTATCTTCCCGTTACAGAAGATCGAGCGTTGGGGATTCGATCCCGAGATTTTATTTCTGGCGCACCGTGCCGGATTGCGAGTCGATGAGGTGCCGGTAGTTTGGGCTCACAGCGAGGGCACCCGTCTAAACCCGTTGCGCGACGGCATTAAAATGTTTGGCGAGGTATTGCGCATCCGCTGGTACGCGCTGATCGGTGGCTACAACCAAAATGTAATGACTGCCACGGAAAAACTTTAAAAATTGTCACTGTCGGGCGGATAGTTTTGTCCGCGTTACACTTGCTGTACGACGCGGCTCAATCTCTCGCCGCCCCGTCGCTCACAAACTGTAAAATCTGATTCCCCATCTCATCTGTGCTGACCGTTCGCTCGCTGGCACCGGCCAAGTCTCGCGTGCGAAATCCCGCCTTCAAAGCCGCAACCACGCCCGCCTCAACGCATTCGGCCTCTTTGTGCAGGCCAAAGGTATGCCGCAACATCATCGCGACCGAAAGAATTGCTCCGAGAGGATTCGCAACGCCTTGTCCCGCGATATCGGGAGCAGAGCCGTGGACAGGCTCGTAAAGCCCGACCAAACCTCCAACACTTGCCGAAGCTAAAAGGCCAAGCGAACCGACGACCCCCCCAGCCTGATCAGAGAGAATGTCGCCAAACATATTTTCGGTGAGGATCACGTCGAACGACGATGGTTTTAACACGAGCAACATGGCGGCCGAGTCTACATACATGTGGGCAAGTTGAACCTCCGGGAAGTGCTGCCCGACACGGGTTACGACCTCACGCCATAAGCGCGAACATTCGAGGACGTTGGCTTTGTCGACGGAGAGCAGTTGGCGGCGCCGTGTTCGCGCCAGTTGAAAACCGATCCGAGCGATGCGCTCGATCTCCGGCTCGGTGTAAGTCATCGTGTTGGTCGCGACTGTTGCGCCAGTCGACTCATTGATCGATCGCGGCTCTCCAAAGTACAAGCCGCCAAGAAGTTCACGCACGATAAGGATGTCAGTGCCTCGTACGACTTCTTCACGCAAAGGGGAACGATTGGCAAGCGACTCGTACAAAACGGCTGGCCGAAGATTCGCAAAAGCGCCTAACTCCCGGCGCAAACGCAAAAGCCCCGTCTCTGGTCGAAGATTTCGAGAATTCCTGTCGAACTCAGGGCTGCCAACGGCGCCAAGCAGCACCGCTTTCGACCGCAGGCATGCTTGAAGCGTCGAGTCGGGCAGAGGGTTGCCAAACTGCTTTAGCGCGGCGCCGCCAATTTCTTTTTCATCGATCGACAGTTCGTGGCCGAAGCGAGCGGCGACGCCATCCAGAACACGAATCGCTTGGGAGGTTACTTCAGGGCCTATGCCATCGCCGGGCAAAGAGGTGACGTCTAGTTGCATAGGTTTCTTCCGGCGGAGTTTCGAAGATGCCTCTGGAGATAACAAGTTTCAGCGAACTAAGACCGGCAAGTCTCGAACAAAGACTGGCAAGTCTTTAAGTTTCCCGGGACTTGCGGAAGCCATGTTCGCAACTTTCAACAACTAGCGTCACACGCCCCACAGGTAGTCTTCCTGTTCCGTGTGATGATCGGAGAAGGGAATTGTGACTTGCGCTGGGCCCGCATTTGCTGAGTAGGTCTCGGCCGAACCGGCTCCTGCGGCAACCGAAGCCGCGCGAGGCTGCGACAAGTTTGCTGTGGCAGGCGGGAATATACGTTTGTGGCCGCTGACCTCGCTATTGCTTACCATGCCGCTGCTTACATCCTGGATCAGTTCGAGCAGGTGGCTGTCTTGGACTTTCTTGATGCGGTCGGCAAGTATCACGAAGCGCCGGTAGACCTCATCCAGTTCACGACGCTCAAATTGATGCCCGAGTTGTTCGCAACGAAGCGCCAACGCATGACGGCCTGAGTGCTTCCCGAGGACTAGACGCGAGTCCGGCACTCCCACCGACTGCGGTGTCATGATCTCGTAAGTCAGCGGATTTTTCAGAACGCCGTCCTGGTGAATTCCTGCTTCGTGCGCGAACGCATTGCGTCCGATGATTGCTTTGTTCGGCTGCACCGGCACGCGCGTGATCTCCGCCAGCATTTGGCTTGCTGCAAAAAGTTGTTCGCTCGCAATCGAGGTCTCGAAGGGGTAGCGATCAGGACGGACTCGCATCGCCATCACAATCTCTTCCATCGCAGCGTTGCCGGCACGCTCGCCAATTCCGTTGATAGTGCACTCAATTTGCCGGGCACCGCTCTGCACGCCAGCCAGCGAATTTGCGACCGCCAGCCCGAGATCGTTGTGGCAGTGTGTTGATACGACTACTTTATCGATACCCTTAACTTTTTCGTACAGTGTGCGAATCAACTGCCCGTATTCTTCGGGCATCGAGTAGCCAACCGTATCCGGAATATTCACGGTCGTAGCACCTGCCTCAATCGCAGCTTCAACGACCTGGCACAAAAAAGGAACGTCAGTTCGGGTCGCATCTTCCGGCGAGAACTCCACGTCTTGGCAGAGCGTCTTCGCGTGACGGACCGCCTCGCGGGCCTGAGCCAAACATTCCTCGCGAGTGATTCGCAGCTTGTACTGCAAATGAATGTCGGAGGTTGCAAGAAAAATATGAATGCGAGGATGAGCGGCGCCCTGCAAAGCCTCCCACGCGCGATCCACGTCTCCAGCGCAAGCGCGGGCCAGACCGGCAATCACCGGACGCCGCAGCGAGTTTGCAATCTGCTTTACAGCCTCAAAATCGCCGTCAGAAGCGATCGGAAATCCGGCTTCGATGACATCTACGCCAAGACGATCGAGCTGCTGAGCCAAGCGCAGCTTTTCCGGAACGTTCATGCTGCATCCGGGAGACTGTTCTCCGTCGCGAAGCGTCGTGTCAAAAATGATGATCCTCGGCCGATCCATGTGTTCCCCCTCGGAAATCCTCCATTACTTTAACTGCGCACTCAAACTAAAGAAAAGATTATTATGTTTACAGGATCATTAGAGAAATAGATACTATTAGAAATAATTATAGATGTAACTATTTTAAGTAGTGTTGTATTCATCAGCTGTAACCGGAGGCCTAGCTCTTAACAACGCAACCGCATTTGGCGACGCGAACGCTGGCCTGTCCTGAAAAAGGAGATAAAAAATATGGACCTATCGCAGCTCGAAGTTTTCCTCTCCGTAGCGCGCGAGCGCCGGTTCTCGCGGGCCGCGGAGAAGCTCTTTCGCACGCAATCGGCCGTAAGCCAGACCATCCGCAAGCTGGAGCTTGAAATTGGCGAGTCCCTATTTGATCGATCGTCCCGCGACGGAGTTCTGACCGACGCCGGGCGCGTCCTGCAAGAGTACGCCGAGAAGCTGATTAATCTTCGCCAGGATGCCCAGACAGCTCTGGTCGAAATGCGCGAGCTGCAAAAAGGGAAAGTTACAATCGCCGCCAACGAATTCACCGCTCTCTATCTGTTGCCGGTGTTGGGGGAATTTCGACGTTTGCACCCGACTATAAAAATCACGGTACGGCGTTCGCTCGGCAGCCAGATTCCAGACGATGTTCTAAAGCACAATGTGGAAATGGGCGTACTGTCTTACGATCCGCAAGAGCTGCAATTGCGGTCCGTCGTCGTCTACCTCGATGAACTCGCTTTTGTCGTGCCCCCAAATCACCCTTTGGCCACGGCTGGCGAGGTTAGCATTCGTCAGTTGGGCGCGGAGTCATTCGTCGCACACATCGTCGCGTCTCCATATAAAGATAAGGTCATCGAGGCTTTCCGCCGCCATAAGACTCCCCTGCACATGGACGTCGAACTCCCCACGCTGCAAGCGATCACGCGATTCGTCGTCATGGGAAAAGGCGTCGCATTAGTCCCTGAGATCAGCGTGCAGGAAGAACTTGGTCGCGGAGATTTGGTTCGAATACCGGTTCGCGACTTGCATTTTCAAAGGAAATTGCGGCTCGTATATCGCCACGAATCGAATCTCTCCCACGCCGGCAGCGCGTTTCTTAAAGTTGCAGAGCAAGTGGCTAGAGAGAAGGGAGGCCGCTACTGCTTTCAACGGGAGAAACGCTAGAAGCACTCAAGGCAGGTGAAAGGTCAGCTAGTCATGGCTGTCGCCATAGCGGCCATGGCTTCCGCGACGCTTGGATAGATGTCGAATATGGGCGCGACGTGGGTGATCTCGAAGAGGTGCCGTACAGCCTTTTTTGGGCTGGCAAAAGTCAGCAAGTATCCAGAAGCCTCGGCCCAAAGCTGAGTGAGAACCAATTCTCCTAATCCCCCCTGCTCGACCGAATCGACGCCAGCCAAGTCAACTACCATCCTCCCGGAGCGTGGCAAAACATCTGAGACGATAGATGACAACTCCCGTGCCTCATTGCGGAAAATCACGTTTCCCTGGCAATGCAGAACCATCGCAAGGCCGGATCTCTCCGCCTCAAGGCTCATGTTCAGCCTTTTGGTTCGGATTTTGTGGTCGGTGGCTGCAGCTGGACGAAAAGCGTTCGAATTTTTTTCAGACGACATGGCTTGAGGTTAGTAGTCTAAGGAGGTGCGTTGGTTGCACGTCCGATAATCTTTAACCCCGAACCACGCAAATAACTTCTCAAATTGTGAAAAATAACAGTGGAAAAATCCTGGATTGAAAGGTCCGCTATTTCATATCCTTGCGTCGAGATGTTTCTGGCGAAGGTATGATTGAGCGACGCAACGGAACGATTGCTCCCCGGGCGGGATCCGCGGCCGCCGAGGCTCGCGTAAGCACTTCATGCTGAATGTATTGCACGAAGTCCTGGATCTGATGCTGCATCTCCTCCATCCGCTCGCGCATTTGTAGGATGATGGCGATACCGCTGATATTGACCCCAAGATCGCGCGCAAGCGACAGAATAAATTCCAGCCGTAGCAAGTCCTCGTCGGTGTAGAGCCGCGTATTTCCCTCGGTGCGACTTGGCTTCAGCAACCCCTCGCGTTCATAAAGACGCAAAGTCTGTGGATGAATTTCATACATCTCAGCCACCGCCGAAATCATGTACGCGCCCTTTGATTTACGCTTCGTCATCGCTGTTGATTACTACTCTATAACAGCTCGGACGGATTGGGACGAAGAAGAAAAATCAGGGGGAAGAAGCGAAGTTAGGATGAAGAAGGATGATCGAATACGGAAAACTGCAGGTTTTGGGCTGTGTATCAAGATATCGCCTTAGCAATACCATACACCGGCCATACAACGTTGCCCCGTTAAGGGTGCGCTTCGGTAGAAGTTGCGACCCGCATCTCTCCAGCGACCTTTGACTACCAGGGTTAGAGTACTACGCGATATCCGCCAACCCGGCAGACGCCTGAGTCAGTTGGACCGCCGGCTTCCACCCAGCCGGCCTCACCATACGATTAATGACGTAGACGAGCACCCCGCCACCGGCGATGATCAGCGCAAAAAGAAATGAGCTCATGCCGAGCACCACTTCATGTTCGCTTCGCACAATCGCGAATCCCAAAAGAAGTACTGGAGGGATTCCCACCGCGATTGCCCCAAACAGACCCCCGGGCACGCGAAACGGACGTTTCAATTCCGGCTCGCGAACGCGCAGCACAATCAGCGCGATAAATTCGAGCGTGAGGCTAGCGCCATAGATCATGATGTCGAGCGTCACCAAGCGCTCGAAGCCGAGGTTCAGAGCCAAGCCCCATCCAATGGCCAGAGCGATGATCGCTACCCAAGGCGCGCGCGATTTGGAATGTAGTTTGCCGAAAACCTTCGGCAACATGCCATCCTGCGCCATAGCGAGCGGCAAGCGCGAGTAGCTCATGACGAGGGCGTTGAACATTCCAAAGCCGCTCATCATACCGCCGGCGACGAGCGCAATTCGAAGCACAGGTCCGCCCATAAGCTGGGCGACATCTGCCCAGGCGCCAGTTTCCCACGCGCTAGCCGGAAGTCCGGTGATCCACATGGCCGCGAACGGCAAAACATAAGTGAGGCAGACAATTGCCACAGCGACGAGCATTGCTCGCGGATACGTGCGCTGCGGGCGCTCCACTTCGGTTGCAATGGTCGAAGCGTTGTCCCATCCCATGTAATTCCACATGCAGATGAGAAGGCCACCAAGAATATCGACGTTCGAAGTTGTCGGTTTAGTTACGGCATTCGCAAGCATGTGAACCTTGAACGGAGCCAACAGAAAGATGGCCGCGAAGGGAGCCGACAAAGCGAAGAATAACCACAGTGAAGTCGTCGACACGACCTTCACCCCAAGAATATTGAGAAGCGCGCAGAGTACGACAACCCCAAGCGCAACCGCCACCCCGCGATGGTTTTGCTGAAACCAGGGAAACATGCGCGTCAGATAGGCGACGAAAAGCGTGGGATAAATCGCCATATCGAAGATCGACGCGGTGAGAGAGAGCCAAGCCTCTTGAAATCCCCAGAAGTTTCCCATGGCACGACGAACCCATGCGTAGTAACCACCTTCAAAAGGCAGCGCGCTAGACAGCTCTCCGATCATGAAGGCAGTCGGTAGGCTCCAGAGAACAGGAGTCATCAACAGAATCAGGATCGCCTTTAAATATCCGGCGCCATGCACGATGTCTTCCGTGCCGTAGGTTCCACCTGAGACCATGAAAAATGTCGCGGCGACCAGAGGCCACAGCGTGAGGCGAATCGATTTCTTCTTTGGGGTGCGAAGCGTCGGATTGACGGCAGGCGCGATCTGCGGAAGGTTAGTGGATGCGGTAGCTGTTGCCAATTTCTATGGCTTCCTCCTTAAGCGACTCACTCTCACCACCGCGTCTCCCTTGATTCTCGCGGCTCCCGGGTACATGCGTTTCCCGGACATGTCGGTGAAGTTAGTTCGCAATTTCGAGATTACGGCAAATCGCCACAGATGCAAGAAATTTCTTAACCTTTTTTGCCCTAAGGTTTTGCACGGAGTTAAGTTTAGCTTCAGGAATCGAGAGCGACCGTGCACAACCAGTGAGTCAGTCGCTTGCATTCCTCGCGATGATGTATAAATGCTCCGATGGAAAATTCGATTACAAAACGTGGAGAGAGAAGATGAAAAAGATGTTGCTTGGCTTTGTATGTTGCGCAGGATTGATGCTCGCTCAAACAGCGAAGCCGCAGAACGCTTTCACACCCGACGAGATCAAGTGGGGACCGCCGCCGCCCTTTCTCGCAGCAGGTGCTCAAGTTGCCGTGATCGAGGGCGACCCTATGGCAACCTCCGGAGACTTCACCATACGCATTAAGATGCCCGATGGATTCAAAATCGCCCCTCATTTCCACCCAAAGAGGGAGAACGTTACCGTGATCTCAGGTAACTTCAAAGTTGGAATGGGCGACAAGTTCGACGAATCAAAGATGATGACGTTCCCGGCAGGCAGCTTCGCATATCTCGATCCCGAAATGCATCACTACGCTATGGCCTCCGGCGAAGTTGTGGTCCAAATCCATGGAGCCTCGCCGCTCAAGTTGAATTACGTCAACCCATCCGATGATCCCAGCAAAAAATAACTGATCTGCTCTTGACGAAGTGACGGCAAGGCGTTGGAACTGCCGTCATTTCCTTTTTGCCAACCTAAAGCAACGCCTGGGATTTCAATCGCTCACCTAGGCCTTGCTCCAAAGCTCTTCCCTCGGATCTTCCGGATTAAGCTTGGCAAGCTCGCGCAGCAACTCTTTGGTCTTCTCGTCCCGCGGCATGGGGACGGTAATCTTCACTTCAACAATCTCATCGCCACGTAAGCCGTCGGTCGTGGCAGAAGGAACACCCTTCTCCCGAAGCCGCAATTTTTGTCCCGACTGAGTACCCGGCGGAATCTTCAGCATGCTCCGCCCATCAATTGTCGGCACTTCAATCTTCGATCCGAGCGCGGCTTCGACGGCGGTTACCGGCACTGTTATCTGAATGTCATCCCCAGCTCTCCGAAACAACGGGTGGTCACCCATTCGAATGATCACGTAAAGATCCCCAACTCCGCCGCCACGCAATCCGGCATTACCTTTTCCAGCAATACGGATCCGCTGACCATCGCGCGTTCCCGCCTTAATGCGAATCTCGAGCGGATCGGTTCTCTCCACACTTCCGTCGCCGTGGCACACCGGGCAGGTAGAAATGTTCTTTCCTGTCCCATGGCAACGCGGACACGTCACGTTGAACTTCATCCGGCCACCCGTTTGTTCGACCGTCCCCTTGCCGTGACACTGCGGGCATTCCCCCGGCGCCTCAAGCGTCCCATTGCCGTGACAGCGCGCACAAATCTCCCGCCGCGCAATGTTCAACTTCATCACGCCGCCGCGGACCGCCGTCCAGAAAGGAACATTGACTTGGTACTCCAGGTCAGGCCCCGGTTCCGGACCTCCTTCCCTCCGCTCGCCTCGTCCGCCCCCAGTAAAGATGTTCGAGAAGATATCTCGAAAGCCGCCTCCCGCGCCCGGGGAAGAAGAGGTAGTCGGCCGCCTCCCGCCACGCGAGCCCTCAAAAAGATCAGAGAAGTCGAAACCGCCGAAGTCGACGTTACCGCCAGCGCCCGGACGCCCCGCCCCTGGGAATCCGCCGGAAAAATCTTCCGCCCCAGGTTGCCCGCCGCCCCTCGCATAAGCATCCGCCGTCGCCGGATCGATATTGTCGGAATAAAATCCAAGCTGGTCGTAAATTTTCCGCTTCTTCGGATCGCTTAAAACTTCATTAGCTTCCGACAGCGTCTTAAATTTCTCTTCCGCCGACTTGTCTCCGGGATTCACATCCGGGTGATATTTACGCGCAAGTTTGCGGAACGCCTTGCGGATATCATCCGTCGTGGCCGACTTCTTCACGCCAAGCACGCCGTAATAGTCTTTGTCTTTGGTTTGAGTCGCCATTATTTCTATTCTGTCATGTCGCGCGTCTTATTTTGTTTCCCAGGAGAGAACCTCCTTGTTCTGTCAGCCAGAGCGCAACAACGTCGGCAAAGCCGAAGACCAATTGTAAAGTTTTCGCTCAGGATGACAGTGGTTTAGTGGCGTGAGTAGTCGCGTGCAAAAAATTTAAATATTGTGTCATCCTGAGCGGAACAGGGTGATCAGCAAAGCCGATCACCCTGTTCCAGTACAGCCAAACCCCTCGCGAACCACGCCAGCGCGTTTTAGTCTTCTCTCCGCTCGGCTAGAGCCAGCAGAATTAATTCAATACTTCCTTAGCTTGCTCATCCACCTGCACGTTGAACGCCTGAAATGGAGATGCATCCATTGACACCGGAATTTTCTGAACTCCCGTATCCGTCGGAGCGTAGCAGAACCAGCGACCTTCCTCCGGAACAAAATTGACGAAAAACATCTGTCCATTCACTTCGAATCTCACTTGTCCACCCTTTCTCGTTCCCCAACAAGCTAATCTGCCCCCATCGCTTTCTCTTCGATTAGATGCAAATGGGGACGCAAGTCGCGTCCCCACTACGCATAATCGGCTTTGGCGCAAGTTATTTTTTATCTTCGACGTCAACGTATTCCGCGTCGATTACGCCTTCGTCTTTTTTCTGCTCGTGACCCGCCCCTCCGCCATTGTGGCCGGAAGCTCCATCCGGTCCATCTACCGGACCTTGCCCCTGCCCCGCGCTTGGAGCGGATTGGGTCGCCTTGTACATCTGCTCCGCAAGTTTGTGCGATGCCGTTGTCAGCTTCTCCCGCGCGGAATCCATCGCTGCCTTGTCGCCACCTTCGATGGCCTTCTTTGCGTCTGCCAACGCGTTCTCGACATCCCCACGCTCGCTGCCCGAGATCTTGTCGCCATGTTCTTTCAGCATCTTCTCAATGTTGTAAACCATGGAGTCGAGCTGATTCTTAGCGTCAATCTCTTCGCGCCGCGTCTTGTCTTCCGCCGAATGCGCATCCGCTTCCTTAGCCATGCGCTCGACCTCTTCTTTCGATAAACCCGAAGACGAGGTAATAGTTATCTTCTGGTCCTTGCCCGTGGCGTTATCTTTCGCCGTCACGTTCAAGATGCCGTTTGCGTCGATATCGAACGTCACCTCGATCTGCGGAATGCCCCTAGGAGCAGGCGGCAAGCCGGTCAAGTGGAACTTGCCCAGCGTCCGGTTCTGCGCCGCCAGTGGCCGCTCGCCTTGCAGCACGTGGACTTCGACCGAAGTCTGACTGTCAGCCGCAGTCGAGAACGTTTCCGTCTTCTTCGTCGGAATCGTCGTGTTGCGCGGAATCATCGCCGTCGCCACGCCACCCAGCGTTTCAATCGACAACGTCAGTGGAGTCACATCCAACAGCAACAGATCTTTCACCTCGCCGCCAAGCACTCCACCCTGAATCGCCGCACCGATCGCAACCACTTCATCCGGATTGACGCCCTTGTGCCCTTCTCTTCCAAACAGATCTTTCACGATCTGCTGGATGCGAGGCATGCGGGTCTGCCCGCCGACAAGCACTACTTCATTGATCTTCGAAGCGTCGACGCCTGCATCCTTCAAGCACTGCTTCGACGGACCAACCGAGCGCTGCAGAATATCTTCCACCATCGATTCGAGCTTGGCGCGAGTCAACTTGATGACCAGGTGCTTCGGGCCGCCCGCATCCGCCGTGATAAACGGCAAATTGATCTCAGTCTCCATCGTCGTCGACAGCTCGATCTTCGCGCGCTCCGCCGCGTCACGCAGACGCTGCAAAGCCATTTCGTTGCCCTTACCGCGCAGGTCAAGCCCTTCGTTCTTCTTGAACTCATCAATCAGCCAATCCACCAGCTTCTGATCGATGTTGTCGCCGCCAAGGTGCGTGTCGCCATTCGTGGCCTTGACCTCGATGACGCCCCCGCCCACTTCAAGCACCGAAATATCGAAGGTGCCGCCACCAAAGTCGTACACAGCGATGGTCTCGTCTTTACCCTTGTCAAGCCCGTAAGCCAAAGCGGCAGCCGTCGGCTCGTTGATGATTCGCTTTACGTCGAGCCCGGCAATCCTGCCGGCGTCTTTCGTAGCCTGGCGCTGCGCATCGTTAAAATACGCAGGCACCGTGATGACCGCTTCCGTCACCTTCTCGCCAAGGTAGTCTTCTGCCGCCTTCTTCAGCTTCTGCAAAATCATTGCGGAAACCTCGGGCGGGGTGTACTTCTTCCCCTGCGCCATAACCGCGACATTGTCGCCATCCCGCTCAACCTTATAAGGGACCATCTTTAGTTCTTCGCTAACCTCGTCAAAGCGCCGTCCCATAAACCGCTTGATCGAGAAAACCGTGTTCTCCGGATTGGTAATAGCCTGCCGCTTTGCGACCTGCCCCACCAGCCGTTCTCCAGTCTTCGTAAATCCAACCACCGAAGGCGTAGTCCTCCCACCTTCTTCATTCGGTATAACCTTCGGCTCCCCCCCCTCCATAACAGCAACGCAAGAGTTGGTAGTGCCAAGATCAATTCCAATAATCTTCCCCATGGTGATCCTCCATCAGAATAAGTGCTTAATAATCAGTGTGATAGTGATTGCGTTCCAAGCCATGTTATAACCTGAGCGAATCACTGTCAAGTTTAGATGCGATGAGAGGAGCGCGGGATTCGAGATTAAAGCGCTGTCTCCGGCGCGCCTATTTCGTCGTTTGGCGACTGAACCTGAAACGATTGCTCCTAGCCGTTTCTGCCATAATCGAGCAACTCCCTCGGTCGCAAGAAAGTCTGAAGAAGGTAATGAGGTCACGACGCTTGATAATCAACCTACTCAGCTCTTAGGACAATGATTTTCTAACACCGATAAAATGTCGAGTGGTTCTGGACGTTCCATATAATCCTCATTCGCCGCTGCGAACAAAAGCGTGCCGTCTCGATCGATGACTAGGGTTGCTGGAATGGGTAATTCCCAACTTTTGTCTCCGTTAGTGAAGGGAAGATTGACGAAGGTGCTGCGGTAGAGTGCCTGCTGTTCTTCGGAGACGCGGTAGAGGAGGCCGAATTGGCGGGCAAGATTGTTATTCGTGTCGACCAGCAACGGAAAAGACAGCTTGTGCTGGTCGTGCATG
>JANYKL010000142.1 GCA_025361625.1 Acidobacteriaceae bacterium | reverse complement strand
ACCTGTTGGCACAGGCACAGGACCTGGATGGCTGGGTGGCGACGGTCGAGTTTTTTGATCTGACGAACAGCCTCGGCATTATCACCAACAATCCGTTGGTGATGACCTTCATGAATCCCTTCCAAGTATTCTGGACCAATGCGTCTGTGGGGCGCCACACGCTCATCGCGGTGGCCACGGATAATGGCGAGTTGCTTACCGTCGTAGGAATAGTCGAAATCTCGAATAAATTCCGACTTGAAGTCGGTAAGTTGCTTTCCCGGCGAACCGTCCAGGTTCTGCAACCAGAGGTTATCGACTTGGCCGTCCCGAACCGGGTAGATGATACCGGTGCCGTCACGCTTGAACAGGATCGGACCATCGCCAAACATAGCTCCGTACTCAACGCGCGAGCGCTCGAAGTCGAGAAGCCGGCTTGGTTGGCTGAAATCGAGTGATAAAAGTCCCAGTTTTTCCTTGGTATCGCCCGCGCGATTGGTGATGATCGCCGCAAGTTTTCCGTCCGGAGAAATTGTGATTCGACCAAAGTTAGGGTAGTCACGAAACTGCTGGGAGGAGCCGCCCTCGATTGAAACCTTCTCGAGCTTTGAATCCGCGTCCGCGTAGAGCACAGTCTTGGAGTCGGCGGAGCAGACAGGCATAAAGTCGAATTTTCCCTTGGTGAGTTCCTTCAAGTTCCCGCCATCCGCGTCCGCGCGAAATACGTGGGATTCGATTTTGGTGCCGAGCACCCCCGAAAAGACGAGGTGTCCGTCTGGGCAAGAACGAGCGTATCCAGGGAACCGAACTTGAGAAGACAATGGGATTTTCGCACCCGAGCTGGGATTAAGCAGGGTCACTCCGCCGCTGGCCACGGACATCAGCAACTGACCGTCCTGCGTCCATCCAACTTCAAAGCTCGGAAAACCCTCCATCGCAAGCTGACTCGCTTGCGAAGCGCTGCCGCCGTAGGGCATCACAAAAATATTGTTGTGGATCTGCCTTGCCACTGTCGCCAAGGTGTGGCCGTCCGCGGCGAAACTCAGGTCGGTATAGGCGTTGGTATCGCGGGTCACCGGCGAGACTTTGCCGGATGGATAAGCAATGTAATAAATCTGGTTCTGCCTGGTGAAGGGGGGCTCTGCCAGAGCCAACAGGCCGCTGCCATCCGGCAGCCAGACCGGCCGCGAGAAAAACCGGTCGTTCGAGATCATGAATCGGTTTCGCTTCCCGGTTTCCAGGTCGATTGCATCCATGCCGCCAAATGCATCTCCCGGCTGCGAGAGTGGCATCACAATGGTCTTTCCATCGGGTGACCACGCCACATCAAGCACCGCTTCATTGAGAGGACCGGTTGTAATGGTCTTTTCCTCACTGCCTTCCACGGACCGAACCATCAGACGGTACTCACCCACTTTCGGGTTGTTCGCGAGGAGGTAGGCGAATTTATTGCCGTCAGGGGAAAGAGAAATATTGGAATCAATATCGGTGACCAACTTCTGTGGCGTTCCGCCCAACACCGGAGCGCGGTACAGGTATTTGAGAGACTGGCTGCCGGACTCTGAACGAACGAAATACAAGTAGTTGCCATCCGGGGAAAAGCGCAGGCCTACGTATCCGAACGGACCTGGAGCCACCACCTGCGTATTACTATTCGTGGGAATGTTCTGTAGCCACAGACTCTGTTGGCCGCCGTCATCCATGACATGCAGGAGATACTTGCCGTCGGGAGAAATGGCGACCAGCCTGGCCTTGCCGGTCTCGGTCGCTTTGCTGGCAGAAAAATTTTGGAACGGAACCGGCCGCGGCCGGGAAACGAAGGCGTAAACCCCGTATGCCGCCGCTGCGACCAGCAAAATGGCAATAAGTGCGGTAACGCCCGTTCCTACTCTGTGCTGCTTCGCGACCGCGACAACACCAGAGCTTCCGGAGGCCTGTACGGTCCGATGCGCTCCCGAAGAAACAGAGGCGTCCTCCGTAGCCACCGGAATCTGACGACTGGAGTCGGTGTCGCGCTTTAGCCGCAGTAACTCTGAGCGCATTTCCTTCGCGCTCTGATATCGCAACTCCCGGTCTTTTTCCAGCGCCCGATTAATGATTTCCTCGATCTTCACCGGTAGCTCAGGATTGAGTCGCGCCACCGGAACGGGAGCCCGTTCCAGGATGGCATTAAAGATGACAGCCGAAGTCTCGCCGCGAAAGGGCATAGTCCCCGTCGCCATCTCGTACAGCACCGCGCCGAAAGAGAATAGATCGCTGCGCCCATCAAGATCCTTGCCCCTCGCCTGCTCCGGCGACATGTAGGCAACCGTGCCAAGCGTCGACCCGGGACTCGTCAGGTTTGGATCTTCCAGCGTGCCAGTCAAAGTATTCGACAATGTATTGGACAACGTATTCGACAACGTATTGGACAATGTATTCGACGATGCATTCGCCGATGCAATCTGGCCCGATGACCCGCCGCCCAGCGCAACTTTCGCCAGCCCGAAGTCGAGTACTTTCGCGTGACCCCGCTCCGTCACAAAGATGTTCGCCGGTTTGATATCGCGATGGACGATTCCCTTGGCGTGCGCCGCATCGAGAGCGTCGGCAATTTCGATGGCCAGCGAGAGAATCACCGACACTTCCAGTGGACGCCCTCCGATCTTGTGCTTCAGCGTCACGCCCTCCAGAAACTCCATCGCAATGAACGCCTGACCCTCTTGCTCGCCGATGTCGTGAATCGTACAGATGTTGGGATGGTTCAGGGCAGACGCAGCCTGCGCCTCGCGCTCAAAGCGAGCTAGCGCCTGTGGATCGCGGGCCACGTCGTCAGGCAGGAACTTGAGAGCGACGAAGCGGTGCAACCGCGTGTCTTCCGCTTTGTAAACCACTCCCATGCCGCCGCCGCCAAGCTTCTCAACGATGCGATAGTGGGAAATGGTCTGGCCGATTATCCGGGCGACGTCTGGCATTCGAGTCGCCCTATACTACGGACGCGTTATGCCTTAGTCAAAGGATGAAAGGGAAAAGCGAAAGTGAAAGTGATTTTTTAGACCGGCCCTTGAAAACGCGACGCCCAACTTCACTGGTTTCGTCCGATTCATATCTTGTAAGGTTTTGCGAACAAGCTCTACTTGAAGATCGAACTCTGGTCTTCCACTTCAATCCAATCTCGGAGACCTTCGGTATGCCTCGGCCGCAGCCGCCGAAAAGTTGCGCACTTCCCCTTTTTCCAAGTCGCTAGTAGAACCTGCTGGGCGCGGTGGCGTCGAGCCACAGCACGCAGGCGTTCGCCATCCTCCGCATTGGGCATCGGTGCACTTCCACCTTTGATCTGTATGAGAATGATCTGGAAGTTATCACCTTTTTTCGTGCCCTGAGTGGGATGGCCATGATCCTTACGGATTGCGATGAGGTCCACGATCCCTGCCGATTCCCGGCCCGCAGGTCCCGAGAAGGTGACGAACTGCCATCGCGTGCGACCCAGCAATTGGCTAATTCGTACCTTCGCCATCCTCGTCGACCATCGGGCCGTGTGGACGGATTTCTTCTGTGCCCTCTTCCAATCTATTTCCATTACTCTAACCTCGTGTTGCTGATTTCATTCTAGGGAGAATCCTCGGCTGGAGTTCGCACCAAAGGCCCTAGGAGAGTGGGTCGGTTTTCCCAGCGAATATTCCTGGCCAAAACGCCAAGATTAGCAAATACAAATCCGCAACGTCCCACCCTTACTGTTGAAAAATCGCCATTTCACTCACGACCTGCATTGACCCCTGCTCCCCATCTAAGTAGCTAGGCAAGCTGTCAGTAGCTAAGCAAGCTGCCGCGACGGAGGCCGACCAACATGCGCGCCGCCATCGTGATGCAATCAACGGCGCCCACCCCCCCCGTCAAAACCTGTAAACCGCCCTCCACAAAAGCCAGCAAAAGGTACCGCCCCATGCCGTGACCTTCGTAATCGGAAGACCGGTGAACGCGTTGCCGGGCTGCTTCGCGAATCCTAGAATCAAGTCGGAACCACTGTCGAACCGACCCATGCCCGAAATCCCTAATCGTGCCGAAATAGCCCGCCGCGTTGAAAAAGCGGAGAAGCTTTTGCAGAAGGGCAAGACGGCCGAAGCCTTGACCGAATACCTGCAAATCCTTGAAAGTGATCGGCAAAATGACAATGTCCGGCAGATGGCGGCGGACCTCTGTTTATCGCTGAACCGGGGGGCGCAGGCGGTTCAGCTTTTAGGCGAGCTCTTCGACCGGCAGGTCGCGACGGCCGATGCCACCCGCGCCAGCCTCACCTATAAAAAATTGGCGCGCTACGCGAACCCTACCTGGGAACAGAAAATCAGGTTCGGGCAATTGCTCGAGCAATCGAATAAGAAGCTTGCAATCGGTACCTACGAAAACGCGCTTGAGGAACTCCAGAAGCAAAGCCGTAAGGAAGAAGCGCTCTTGGTGCTGCAGCGCATCGTCAATCTCGAGCCCTCGCAAGCGAATCAGATGCGGATCGCGGAGCTTGCGGCGGAACTCGGCGAACATACTCTGGCGTCGAAGGCATTCCTGCAACTGGCGCAGCTCGCCGAAGCGAACGGGGGCAATGGCGGGGCGTGGTTTGAGCGCGCTTACTCTGAAAATCCCACCGACCCAGACATCGCCATGGCCTACGGCAAGAGCCTGCTCAAGCGCGGCGAGGCAGGAGCCGCGATCTTTATTTTTGAACCTTTGCTTCAGGCCGGCGACCCACCGCTCGAACTGAAAGACCTGTATTCGCAGGCCCTGCTCTCCGCCGGTCGCTGCGTCGAGAGTGAACCGCTCATCTGGCAATTATTCGAACAAAACCCGGCGCACATGCACCAGGTGGTAAATCTCATCGGCAAAATGATCGATTCCGAGCTTGATGCGGAGGCGGTCGAATTGGCGCGTAAGCTTGAGGCCTTCCAGCGACGGCGCGGCGAGCGCAGATCGTTTATTACGACCATGCAGGAGCTGCTGGCCACGCATCGGCCTTCGGCGGAGATGCTCGAATTCCTCGCCGAACTTTTCAACGCAACCAATCGCGAGAGCGACTACGCCCAGGCGCTCCTCAAGCTGTTTGATCTGTATTGTTCGAAACACGACTACCAGAAGGCGGGAGAGTGTCTCGATAAGGCGGCTGAAGTCGACCCTTACGAGCCGGGGCACCAAAAGCGGCTGGACTCTTTGCGCGGAAAAATCGACGATCAGCGCTTCGACGTGATTTCATCGCGCTTCAGCCCGCAGAAAAAAGAAGCGGAGCGGCAGCAGGCGGTCAAAATACAGGAGCCGACCCTGGGAGCGGCCGCTCTGCAGGACCTGATGTTGCAGGCTGAAATTCTTGTGCAGTACGGGATGAAGTCGAAAGCGGTAGAGCGGCTGCAGCGCATTCAGGAACTTTTTCCCCGCGAAGAGGAACGCAATCAGGAATTGCAGAAGCTTTATATCGCTGCCGGCCTCGAGCCAAAGTATTCGAAAATGGCCCTGCCTGCGGCCATTGCTCCGGCAGTAGCGAGCGAGCCCATTGCAGTGCAGGTTGCTCCGGTTGCGCCGGCCCAAACGCAAAGTGATATTGCCGATGTCAGCAGCCTGGCGAAGGTAGCCGAAATCACCCGCAAACTTTATCACCAGGGCAATGCGGAAGGCGTGTTGAAAACAGCGGCGAATGAAATCGGGGCGAACTGGAAAGCGTCGCGCTGCATCACGGCGCTGCGCAAGCCGGGATTGCCGCCATCGAGCGTGCAGGAATATCACATGGAAGGCATGATCACTTCCAGTTCCGCCGCGCTCGTAAGCCTGGTTGAACCTCTGCAGGATCTTGCCGTCGCGCGTGGAACGGTGACCATTCTTAACGCTCACAGTGCTCCTGAATTGGTCGGCGTTCGAACCGCGCTCGAAGAACTGCAGATTGAGTCGGTGCTCGCGTTACCGCTTACCGAAGACAACGATCAAATCGGCGTCCTCATCCTGACCCAGAACAAGAGTCGGCAATGGCAGCCTTCAGAAGTTTTGGTTATACGCACTCTAAGTGACCAGGTCTTGATTGCTCTGAATAACGCCGGATTGCGGCGCTTGGTCAAAAATCTCTCCGTGACCGACGAAAAATCCGGGCTGCTCAAGCGCGCGTCTTATCTTGATCTGTTGCAAGCGGAAATTCGTCGTGGATTGCAGCAGGGGACTTCTGTCACCGTGTTGCTCATGAAGTTTGGCAAGCGTAGCGCGCTCGTTCGTGAATATGGAGAACAGGCCGTGAGCGCGGTGATGGAGCAGATCGGACAATTGTTCTCAGGCAATATTCGCTCGAATGACCTGGCGTTCCGTTATGAAGCCACGACGGTGGCGCTGGTTTTGGGCGATACCGGCGAAAAAGAATCCTTGCTCGCGGTCGAGAAGCTAAAGCGGTTGCTGCGCGAAGTCCGCTTCCCCGGAAAAGATGCGAGCGTTGAGTTCACCGCGGGATTGGCCCAGGCCGTGATGCGCCAGCATTTCGATCCGATCGACATCGTTACCGAAGTTGCCAATCGCGCCGATCAGGCGATGGAACTCGCCGCCGCAAAAGGCGCGGGAGAAGTTGTCAGCCAGCCTTCCCAATTTGCCGCCGCTGCCGCGATGGCCTAGATGTTTGAATGTGTGATTCATCACATTTGTTCTTCGCCGCTTCTTTCCATCTTCTGATCATCTCTTGCCGTGATCCCCAGTCGCGGAGTCGATACCTACGCGACGTTCTATCTGGCATCCGATTAGGGACCGAACGCATGTGCTCCTGTTGCACGGCGCGCCAGGTTACGAATCCAACATGAATCTGCAGCAATCGCTGCTCCCCGGCGAATCGACGAGGAGGTTGGAGGGCGCCCAAAATGGTACCCTCTGAGTCTTGTTTGGTGGCATCGCCGCAAAATTCCGGCGATGAGAGATGAGGTGAGAAAGTATGGCGCTTATTACCCGGAGACACTTCGCCCGGCAAATGGCATTTGCCGCTGCACTCTGCCGACGCTCGCTTTGTGCGACCGGTGAATCGCACTGGTTTTTCGACGAGGATAGACACAGTGGCGCTCCGTCGGACCCGCAGACGTTCCGCAAGCTGGCTTCCCAAATTGTCGGTCAAGTAATCACGCCCGAAGCCGCCGATTACGACGCAGCGCGCTCCATCTTCAACCGCGCGTTCGATCGGCGTCCCGCTGTGATTGTGCGCTGCAGTAGCCCATCCGATGTCGCTCGCTCGCTCGATTTTGCCCAAGCCCAGCATCTGCCACTGGCGGTGCGTGCCGGAGGACACAGCCGGCTCGGGTTCGGGATGTGCGATGGCGGTGTCGTAATCGACCTCTCCGCGATGAAACGAGTCGAAGTAGATACGAGCAAACGAGTGGCTCGCGCTGATGCTGGCGCTCTCGTACGTGACCTCGACATTGCTACCCAGCAGTTCGGGCTAGCCACAACCTCGGGCGGCTGCCCCACCGTCGGAATTGCAGGCTTTACGCTCGGAGGGGGAGAAGGTCGTTTGATGGAAAAGTACGGCGCCGCATGCGACAACCTCCTGTCGGCGCAAGTGGTAACCGTAGATGGGAGACAGGTCGAAGCCAACCCGAAGTCCAATCCAGATCTTTTCTGGGCTATTCGTGGGGGAGGCGGTAACTTTGGTGTGCTCACCTCACTGGAGTACAAACTCCATCCAGTTGACCAGGTTCTGACGGGAGCCCTCACCTATCCCCCCGGGCGGATTCAGGATCTTTTGCAGGCCTTCGTCAAGTTTCTTGCTGGTGCCCCGGATGAAATGGACGCGTTTGCCCAGCTGTTGCCATCCGAACAGGGCCGAAGACTCAAAGTCGATGTCTGCTATTGCGGCGATGCCCGAATGGGAAATGACTTGCTCCGGCCGATGCGCGCTTGCAAGCCACAGGATGACAGCGTCAAGGTCATGTCCTACCTGGAAGCTCAAGGGGCCGGCGGATTTCTTGCAGCGCCGGTTGCGCACTTCCAAACGAATCTCCTTCTTCGAGAACTCAGCGGAGCCGCCATTGCCGCAATTACAACCGCGATCAACAATGCGCCACCCACATGCAAGGTGATCATTGTGCCGTTGCGCGGGGCGATTAGCCGTGTGAGTACCACCGACACGGCATTTGCTCTCCGCGAACCGGGTTATGAGATAGACATGGCGGGTGTTTGGAACCCTCCCGCAGTGAAGGCGGAAGTGGTTGGATGGGTCCAGTCTACGCGCGATGCTTTACAGCCCTTTGCGCATGGAGTGTACGTCAACCAGTTGGGCGATACGAGTGACCAGTTGGTCCGCTCGGGCTATGGGCCGAACTATGCTCGCCTCGTGGAGATCAAGAAAAAATACGACCCAAACAATGTGCTGCGACTCAACCAAAACATTAAGCCCGACAGCGCCTCGAACGCTTAAAAACTGTGCGTCGCGGGGACCGAATGTCCGCAATACAAAGCTATCTGGGTCTCGCAATGGAAGGCCACGTCTTCCATCGGCGAACTTGCCATTTCACTAACTGACCAAAGGGTAGCCAATCCCCAGTTAGTGAAAACGCCTTCATGAGAAGGTAGATCGGAGTCAAGTCTTCTTAGTTTTCGTATATTCCGATTCTTCTAATGAGGGCCCGTTTGCAACTCCTTTCCTCCTGATAAACTCACAGGTTGGCCTCGGCCACCGCACTCTTCCTGGTAAGTTGGATTCATGTTGAAGCCCGGAGACATCGCAATTGTCAGCGCCGCTCGTACGCCATTTGGCCGCTACTGCGGAAAAATCAAAGACTACACGGCTCAGGAACTGGGAGCAGTAGCAGCTCGGGCGGCCATCGAGCGCTCTGGAGTCGCGCCCGAACATATTGAACACGTCGTGTTTGGCAATGCGCAACAGACCTCTGGAGACGCGCTGTACGGGGCGCGACACGTAGGATTGCGCGCCGGGCTCCCGATTGAGACTCCCGCCCTTACAGTCAATCGGCTTTGCGGATCGGGAATGCAAGCGATCATTAGCGCGGCGCAGATGATCCAGACGGAAGAAGCAAAGATAGTGCTTGCGGGCGGGATGGAGTCAATGTCGCAGGCTCCATTTTCGATTCGCGGGCGCGATGGATTTACCCTCGCTCCCGGCGGCAAGCTCGAAGATTCGCTGATGGTGGCGTTGCTTGATTCTTATTGCGGCCTGTACATGGCGAATACGGCTGAATTGTACGGCGAGCAGCAGGGCATCACGCGGCAGGCGCAGGATGAATTCGCGCTGCGCTCGCAGCAGAAGGCCGACGAAGCCTACAAAGCCGGACGCATTCAGGAGGAACTGACGCCGGTGCCGTTGCGCACTGCTAAGGGCGAAGCTACAGGAGAGTCCCTGACAGAGGATGATCACAAACGTCCGCAGACGACCATCGAAGGCTTGGCCAAACTGCGCGCGGCATTCGGAAAAAACGGCACCGTCACAGCCGGCAACGCAAGCGGAATCGTCGATGGAGCGGCCGCCGTCGTCGTCATGTCGCTCGAGCAGGCGCAGAAAAGAAATCTAAGTCCGATGGGAAGAATTGTGAACTGGGGGATCGCCGGCGTTGATCCGAAACTCATGGGGCGCGGTCCGGTTCCGGCGACAAAACTGGCGTTGCAGCGAGCCGGGCTGACGCTCGATTACATCGATCTGATCGAGGTGAACGAAGCCTTCGCGGCCCAGTACCTGGCGGTCGAAAAAGAGTTGGGGCTCGATCGCGAGAAAGTTAACGTTAATGGCGGAGCGATAGCTCTCGGGCATCCGCTGGGCGCGACCGGAACGCGGCTTGTGATTACGCTCCTTTATGAGTTGCGTCGACGAAAGAAGAAGTACGGGCTCGCGACGGCTTGCATCGGTGGCGGGCAGGGAATTGCCATGGTGGTGGAGAGCTTTCGGTAGGATTTTCGCTGTCGGGTGTCCTATAATCCCTGTGTGCTCACGGACGACGACAAGCAATGGATTACTACTCGGCTAGAGAAGGTGGAAACCACCCTGCTCACCGAGTTCCACAAGTGGGCGTCTCCTGTCGAATTGCGTCAGCGCAGCCATGCCGCAGTGCTTCGCGCGCCGGATGCCGAAGTCGAGTCTTTGTCAGACCGGCTCAAAAATCTCGAAGGTCACTGATCCATTTCTGGTCACAGTGGCTCCATTGAACGATGTACTTGCCTCGTGATCACGCTGCTCTATGAGTTGCGGCGGCGGAGTTGCGACGGTGGAAGAAGAAGTACGGGCTGGCCACGGTTGATCCCGGCACCCAACCCTTTGTTGCGCCTTCCAGCGGTTGGATGGACAGCGGCCGCAAGTGTTGGTGTCATCATTGACGGAACAATGCAGCATGGCCCGCATCTGCGGCAAGGATTGCGAGGCGAGGATTGAAATGAATATTAAAAAGGTAGGCGTTCTGGGTTGTGGCCTGATGGGCTCCGGCATCGCGCAGGTCTGTGCGTCGGCAGGCTTTGACGTCACCGTGCTTGAGGTCGAGCAAAAATATCTCGACAAGGGCTTTGCAGGTATCGACAAGTCGCTCGCGAAGTTTGCGGAGCGTCCGGTGGAGAAGGGCGGGATCACTCCGCAGCAAAGAGATGAGATTCGCTCGCGGCTCCGCGGAACGACGAAGCGTGAAGACCTTGCCGACTGCGACATCGTCATCGAGGCCATCATCGAGAACGTGGAAGAGAAGAAAAAGATGTATGCGTCGATCGACGCCATCATCAAGAAAGACGCTATCTTCGCTTCCAATACGTCTTCCATTTCCGTCACCGAGTTGCTGACCGCGGTGAAGCGGCCCGAAAGATTTATTGGGCTGCATTTTTTCAATCCCGTGCCGCTGATGAAGTTGGTCGAGGTGGTGAAGACGATAGCCACCGCCCCCGAGGTGTATGACGCCGCTTACGAGTTTGCCAAAAAATTAGGCAAAGTGCCGGTGCGAACTTCCGACAAGACCGGGTTCATCGTCAACCGGCTGCTGGTGCCCTATCTGCTCGATGCAATTCGCGCTTACGAAGAGGGCGTCGGATCGATTGAAGACATCGATAATGCGATGAAGCTTGGATGCGGGTATCCGATGGGGCCGTTCACCCTGCTTGATTTTGTCGGGCTCGACACCACCTACTACATTACGCACGTGATGTACGACGAGTTCAAGGAGCGGCGGTTCGCTTCGCCTCCGCTGCTGAAGCGCCTGGTGATGGCAGGCTGGTACGGAAAGAAATCGGGACGCGGATTTTATGATTACGCGAATCCGGAAAAGCCTGTGGCGGGCAAGTTCTAACCTCCGGAACCATGTCATCTCCGAAATTGTTTCGCCAGGAATGACAAAGACATAAGCGACATAAAAAGCGCGAGACACAAGAAACGCGACACTAAAAACTATGACCTTTGAAAACATACTGCTCGAAAAGAAAAACCTCATTGCCTACGTAACCGTCAACCGTCCCAAGGTTCTAAATGCGCTCAGCCTTGCGACCATCGAAGAGTTGCGGGTAGCGTTTCATGACATTAAGAATGACGAGAACGTTCGCGCCGCCATCTTGACGGGCTCCGGCGAAAAAGCCTTCGTTGCGGGGGCGGATATTGGCGAACTGGCGCAGCAGGATGCGGTGAGCGGCAAGAAATATGCAGTCCGCGGGCAGAATGTTTTTAATCTCATCGAAAATCTGGGGAAGCCCGTGATTGCGTGCCTCAATGGTTTTGCGCTCGGCGGCGGCTGCGAACTTGCTCTTGCCTGCACCCTGCGCCTTGCGAGCGACAATGCAAAGCTTGGCCAGCCCGAGGTGAAGCTTGGCATCCTTCCCGGATACGGAGGTTCACAGCGCCTGCCACGCCTCGTAGGCAAGGGCGTCGCGATGCAGATGATTCTTACTGGAGAAATCATCACGGCGCAGGAGGCTCATCGCATCGGTTTGGTGAACGAAATTACGTCGCCGGCAGAGTTGATTCCGCGAGCCGAGGCGATCGCCGCAAAAATTATCGCGAACGGACCGCTCGCGGTGCAATATTCGATGGAGGCCGTCAATCGCGGGATGGACATGTCGCTCGCCGATGGGCAATTTCTCGAAGCGACGCTGTTTGGAGTTTGCTGCGCCACCGAAGATAAAAAAGAAGGCACGCGCGCATTTCTCGAAAAGCGTGCGGCAGCTTTTAAAGGAAAATAATTCGGCTGGCGGCTTTTAAAGGAAATATTGTAGAGACGAGGCTTGCGCCGCCTCCCGCATCGGTTGCGAGCTGGGCGCGTCTCGACAACGTAACTTCACGGAGAATTAGTACGAAAGATCAAATAAAAATTGAACGCGTGCCCCCGCCCGCAATCCCTGCGATTGAGGGAGGGTTAAGCGCCGTCGGGAAGCGCTTTGCCATCGTCGTCTCCCGCTTCAATTCTTTTATTACGGAACGCCTCCTTCTGAGCGCCTATGACGGATTGGTTCGATCCGGAGCCGAGCGCGAAGACATTGCCTTGGTGCGGGTTCCGGGAGCATTTGAAATTCCTTCAGCCGCCCGAATGCTCGCCGAAACCAAAAAATACGATTCCATTATTTGCATTGGCTGTCTTCTTCGCGGAGACACCGCGCACTACGACGTCATCGTCAATGAAGTCACGCGCGGCATCGGGCAGTCGGCGCAGGAGACTGGCATCCCTCACGCATTTGGGGTCCTCACCTGCGAGACGCTGCAACAGGCAATTGACCGCGCCGGATTGAAAATGGGGAATAAGGGCTTTGAAGCCGCGATGGCCGCAATTGAGATGTCGAATTTGAAAGCCGCAGTCGGCTCTAGCTCGGCGGCTGTTACCTCTCAAAAGCCTTCATCTCTCCCTAAAAGTGTTTCTCAGCGCTCTGCATCAATGGCTACAAAGAATCCACCGCCCCTATCCCGCAAAAGACGAACTCGTTCCTGATCGGCTCTGTAAAAGCTGTAGACTGATGGTCAACGCTTTCAGCTCAAAGATTTCTAACGTCAACGTTTAAGAGCTGACAGCTGAGAGCTGGCATGGGCACTCGACGCAAATCTCGCGAAATGGTTCTGCAGATGCTCTTTCAATCTGACATGGGCAAGCAGCCTCCCGACCTTGTGCGTTCGACATTCTGGGCGGAACGCAATAACGTCGAGGAAGATGTTCGCGGCTTCGCCGACGACTTGTTCCGCACGGCCATCGACAAGATGCCGCAGATCGACGAACTGATCGGAAAGCACACGCAGCACTGGCGCATGGAGCGCATGGCGACGGTCGATCGCAACGTGTTGCGCGGAGCCGTGGCCGAGCTATTAGCCTATCCGGCAACGCCTCGCGCCGTCGTGATCAACGAAGCGCTTGAAATTGCGCGCAAGTTTTCGACCCCCGAGTCCGTGCAGTTTATTAACGGAGTGCTCGATAGCGTCGGCAAAGAAGTTGGAACGTAAATCTTCAGCAACTTCTTTTTTTTCAGTCCGCAGCGCCGATCTTCCCCGAGTTTTCTGGCACCGAGTTTCCAGCTCAAGAATCCCGTAAATAACAAATAAAATAACTACTGCGGTTTCACCGCGATCAGATCTGGAAGGCAAAGCGGAGCGTTCGTTCCCTGGTTGTTGCACATATTCGGATTGTTGTTCTGATTGATGTTGACGTATGGAACTTGCTGCAGGTCGCCTTGGCTAATCGTGTTTACGATGTGGATTGACCCCGAGCTGCATGTCGTTCCATCGCTCGCGTACTGGTCGCAAGCGGCGACGTAAACCTGGCTGCCATCCGCCGACACGGAAGCTGAAAGCGGATTTGGATTCCCCACCAGGGGAATTGACGTTGTAGTTCCGTTGGCAACGTCAAACATCAGCACGGCTGGCAGTTTGCTTCCGACGATAACCATCTCCGTGCCATCGCGAACCAGTTGCGCTTCGATCGCAGTGAAATTTCCCTGCCCGAGGTTATACGAAGGACCCTGCGTGAAGCTGAGCATATTCGGCGGATTGCACGTCAGCTGAACCGGTGTGTTAGGGAGCGTCACCGGCAGCGGCACCTGAGTAAATTTGGCCGTCACTAAATCGACGTTCGGCGGTTCAAGAGCGAGTACGGGCTGAGTTAATCCTTGCAGATCTGCTTGCACCGCGGGTGACGGAAAAATTCGGTACGGCGTAGCTGAAGTCGCGACCGTTCCGATGTTCACGCTCGGAGCGTTGGGCACGCTGCAGGTCGAGTACGCCGAGATCGCACTTGCGGGCGTGCCCGCCACGTACGCGAAACTTCCATCCGCGGAAAATTTTACGTCTGTTGCTGTCGTCGCAATCGGGACTGAGCTCAACGCATCGACGGTCGAGTAAATGTACATTTTTCCCATGTTGGTCAGAATAAACAGCTTCAGTTGATCCGGCGAGAATGCAGCCGCCGTGGCCGTTTCGCCCGGGATGATCAGATCTGTTGTCGTGCCGTTCGTGGTGCCGGCGTTGTAGAGATACACCTCGCTGGGCGTCGATATCGTGTCAGAGATGACGACCAGTTTCCCGTCATTCGAAATTGTCAGAACCTTGCCGCACAACGAAATGTTGCAGGGTTGAGTCTGATTAGAGACTTCGGAAACAGACGAGGCAGTTGAAGAAACATCCAAAAACATTAAGCCCTGGTCGCTCCCAAGATAAAGGCGCGAGGCCGATTGATGGTTGAACATGATCGAGTTCGGAGTGCGCGGGAGGCTCACGATCGAGGTGATCGGATTCGGGCCTGGGGAGACCGAAAACATCGCGCTCGAGCATCCCGGCGCGTTATTACAGCCAGTCGTCGCAGCCCAGGCCGTGTAAGCCGGAGGCGCCGCCGTCGAGGTCACGTCGACAGAAATTGCGCCAAATCCGGTTTGGCCGTTCGGCAACGTTCCGTCGCTCGCGTAAACCGGAGCCGCCGGCTGTACTCCAATGTTGCACGATGGTGGTGTGCAGGATGCGGTGAGCGTTGCGCCGCCCACGTTCTTTCGCGTACTGGCGCTGTTAGCGCCGGAGCTTGTCGTCGTCGTACCAAAGTCAGCCACCTCTGGATTTGTCGTGCTCCAGGTCAGTGGTGGATTAGGAATCAAGTTATTCAGCGTATCGACCGCAGTCGCTGTGACGTTCACTCCACCACCGGTTGCGACGCTAACTGTATTTCCCGCTTGGCCCTGTCCCCCTACTTGAAGCCGAATGTATCGAATCAGGCAAGTCGTAAAAGGCAACGGAGTGCTCGTGGTTCCTCCCACGGTCGCGAAAACCTGCGTAATACCGGGCGACTTTGCCGTGGCAACAACTTGATTGGGTTGAAGGGAGGTCGATGTGGTCGAAAATGAGACGACACCACCATTCGTGAACGACCAGCTCATCGGACCGACGGTATCGGTGATATCGACGTTGCCGCTGAAGGCCACTCCCTGATACTCGAAGGTCTGGTTTTGCGAAAAGCAGTCAAACTGCGGCGCAATACCGGCGGCTGGCTTGACCTGGATATTTTCGATGTGACGATGCACGTAGACCGTGGTAGGCGCGCTGCTGACACCATTAATGGTGGCAGTGACGATCGCGATGCCCGGCGTTCCCGGGCTGCACAACGTAGCAGTAGGGTCCCAGTTGCCCGCGCAGGCCGCTCCATTGCGCGCGACCGACAAAGGAGCGGAGGAGTTCGCCAAGCCACTCGTCACCAAAAACTGGATGCTCCCGCCCACCGTTGTCGTGCCATTAGCGTTTCTACCTGTGGCCGTAAAAATTTGCGTGGCGCCCACGTCGAGCGAAAGCGTCGTTGCTGGATTTAAACTCACGCTCTGAATGGTGCCATTCCCAGGATTAACGCTATTTTTTCCGAGACAGCCGGTTAGGGTTGCGAGCGAGACGAGCGTCAGCACTGTGGCAAAGCGGGAACCGCAAAGAAACATGAACCCTCCTCGTATCCGCTTGATGCGCAGACACGAGCGAAATCTGTTGTTACCGAAATTGATACCGGAATTGATACGGAAACCGGTCCGCAACTTGATACGCAAAACTGTGAGTGTAGAAGGTATAGTCAAAGGTTTCAAGGTTGCCCCGCGCTCTGCTCGACTGTCGTGGATAATAAATGCGGCCTTGAGCCGTGATCGCAGGCGCAATTTGAACTGACCAGACTTGTCGCGAATCCTATTTTAGCTTTTCACGTTTTTAACTTTGGTTTTAATCTTGACGTTGTCTTTCTGTTGACGCTGTTCGTTTAACTTTGTCTTTTTTAGTTCGATGCATCGCAGAGTGGTTGACGCTGTGCTGGACGGTTGATATTATTAAACGGTTCCGCGAGTTAAGTCCGGCTTGCCTGTAGTGCGGCTGCTCCGTTGGATGCGCAACCTGCGCCGTCAAAGGGCTTCCGAAGAACGTTGGCTGAGTCGAAGAAGCAAACGCCCGATGGAGCTGAGTCGGCCGTGCAACCCTCGCTGAAACGTCCTGCGAAAACCATCGCGCCCGTAAAATTGGGTCACGCGAGGCTATGTAGGATAAAGAGCAGACGAAACGGAGCGTCTCCAAGCCCAAAGTTTGGGGGCAAGGCGTGGCGCCACCGTCGTCGGCGATTTAGTCGAGCAGTATTAATTTCTCGCCGGCATTCGTGCCCGGGAGAGTATGGCTGGGCGCTGCAGCCTGTGCCAGACCGGAGACGGGGAAGGCCTTTCGTCTTCGGAATCACGCAGCAAAAACGTATTGCGACGCGGTGTTCCGCGTTTGGAGTGGCGAGAGTGCCTACTTTTAATCAGTTAGTAAAATTCGGCCGCAAGCGCACGAATTACAAGACGGCAAGTCCTGCGCTGCAATCATGCCCGCAAAAACGCGGCGTGTGTACGCGCGTCTATACGCAAACGCCGAAAAAGCCGAACTCGGCGCTGCGCAAAGTCGCCCGTGTCCGCTTGACCAACGGTATCGAAGTGACGACCTACATTCCAGGCGTTGGCCACAACCTGCAAGAGCACTCCATTGTGCTCATTCGCGGCGGCCGCGTGAAGGATCTTCCGGGCGTTCGCTATCACGTCGTCCGCGGAACGCTCGATGCAACCGGCGTCAACGGACGCAATCAGGGCCGCTCGAAGTACGGCACCAAGCGCGCCAAGAAAGCATAAATTTTTCTGTCGAGAGGCGGCTAGCCGCGTCTCGCGGCTCAAGCCAGACAGCTGAGAGCCAGGTAGTTAGACGAGGAGCTAGAAACAAGCAATGCCAAGAAAAGGACACACTCCGAAGCGCACCGTGGACGCCGATCCAATCTATGGTTCGGATCTCGTGACGAAGTTCATCAACTCGATGATGTGGCAGGGAAAGAAGTCGACTGCCGAAGGCATCTTCTATAAGTCGCTCGAGAAATTGAAGGAAAAAGGCGGGGACGAGCCCTTGAAGCTCTTTACCAAGGCGGTCGAGAACGCGAAACCGCTCCTCGAAGTGAAGACGCGGCGCGTCGGTGGCGCGAACTATCAGGTGCCCATCGAGGTCGGTCCCGACCGAAGAACGTCCCTTGCGATTCGCTGGCTGGTGAGCTATGCCCGAGGACGCGGCGAAAAGGGGATGATCGATAAATTGACGAATGAGTTGCTCGATGCCTCCAATGGCAAGGGCGCTGCGATCAAAAAGAAAGAAGATGTACACCGTATGGCGGAAGCGAACAAGGCGTTCGCCCACTACCGCTGGTAAAACTGCTTTGCATTCGCTGCGAGAGCGCGAGCGCTTTTTAAATGCAAGTTTTAAGAGATTGAGTCCAGAAAGAGATTCGTCGTGCCCAGAACAGTTCCATTAGAGCGCTGCAGAAATATCGGCATCATGGCCCACATCGACGCGGGTAAAACCACGACGACGGAGCGCATCCTGTTTTATACCGGACGGACGCACCGCATCGGCGAGGTGCATGAGGGCACTGCCATCATGGATTGGATGGAGCAGGAACAGGAGCGCGGCATTACCATCACTTCCGCCGCAACGACCTGCACGTGGCGCGATATTCGCATCAATATTATTGATACCCCCGGCCACGTGGACTTTACGGCTGAGGTTGAACGCTCGCTCCGCGTGCTCGACGGCGCGGTCGCTGTTTTTGATGCCGTACACGGGGTGCAGCCGCAGTCCGAAAAAGTTTGGCGCCAGGCCGATAAGTATGGCGTTCCCCGAATATGCTTCATTAATAAAATCGACAAGATGGGGGCTGATTTCGAGCACGCCATCGATACCCTCCGCAAGCGCCTGAACGCGAAACCGGTTGCGATTCAGATTCCCATTGGACAAGAAGATAAGTTCCGCGGCGTGGTGGACCTCGTCGCCATGAAGGCCATCGTCTGGAATGATGAGACCTTGGGCGCGGAATACATCACCGAAGAAATTCCCGCCGAGCTGCAGAAGAAAGCTGAAGCCTTT
>JANYKL010000149.1 GCA_025361625.1 Acidobacteriaceae bacterium | reverse complement strand
AAATATTTCATTCCCATCCACGGGGAATATCGCCAACTCAAGCTGCACGCCGAGTTAGCCGGAGCGATGACGGGAGCGGTCGGCAAGGTGATGTTGATCGAGAGCGGCGACGTTCTCGAAATCGACGAACACGGCGCACGCAAAGCGGGGCGAGTCAACGTCGGTCGTGTGTGCATCGATTCCGGATCGCGCACGGACGTGGTCGAAGACATCGTCATCAAAGATCGCCGCCATCTCAGCGAAGACGGATTCGTGATGCCGGTCATTGCCATCAACAAGCTAACCGGGCGAGTCGAGGCTTCACCCGAGATCGTGACGCGCGGCTTCAATCCGGGTGAGGACGGGGTTACGGCGCGTATCAAAGAAATTGTGACGGAGACGCTCGACGCTTCAAGCGCCGAAGAGAAAGCGGATTACGGAGTCATCAAAGAAAAAATTCGCACTGATCTGAAGCGCTACATTTCGCGGCAGACGCAACGCCGACCGCTGATCATGCCGGTGATCTTAGAGATCTAGCTTCAAGATCCTTATCCTTGCCCATCGAGTTTCATCTGACGAAATAAGCCAGTGGTTATGCCTGGCGCCCAGGGCGTGAATGTTCGGTTGCGCTAGCATATGATGTCCTACGTTTTGGTGGTTCAATGGTGACTCTAGCCGACATACTTGCTGCCCAAACTTTGCTGCAAGGCATTGCTGTTCGCACTCCTCTGTTTGAGTGGACGACAAGTGACGATCCGCGCAAACTCTTTCTTAAACTTGAAAATCTGCAGCCGATTGGCGCCTTCAAGTTACGCGGAGCCTACAACAAAGTCGCCTCCCTCACTGCAGAAGAGCGGGGCCGCGGTGTGATTTCTTACTCCAGCGGCAACCACGGCCAGGGAGTCGCGTACGCCGCGCGGGCGATGGGGACGAAGGCGGTGATCGTGATGCCGGGTAATGCTCCTAAGAACAAGATCGAGGCCACAGCCAAGCTCGGAGCTGAGATCGTCCTTGTCGGTCCGGGGAGTGAAGAGCGGCGGCTTCGTGCCGAGGAACTAGCCACACAGTACGGATACGCCATCGTTCCTCCGTACGACGATGAAAAGATCATCGCCGGCCAAGGGACGGTCGGACTCGAAATTCTTGAGGATTTGCCCGGAGTTGGAACGGTGCTGGTGCCGGTCGGAGGCGGAGGACTGATCAGCGGCGTGGCTGCGGCGATCAAACTGAGCGCTGATTCTGGTTCGGGCTCGCGCGTAAAGGTGATCGGAGTGGAGCCTGAACTTGCATCGGACGCCCAGGCCAGCCTGCGCAGCGGCCATGTCGTCTCGTCCCCGGTGGGATTGGTTTCCCAAACCATCGCCGATGGCCTTCGAACGCAAAGCGTCGGGGCCCAGAATTTCAAGCACATCCAAGCCTACGTGGACGACATAGTGACGGTGACGGAGGAGGAGATTGGAGAGGCGATGCGTGTTCTCGGTTCAAATACGAAGACCCTGGCGGAGCCGAGCGGGGCGGTGGCGGCAGCGGCATTCCTCTTCCGAAGGTCTCAATTGCCTGACAGATCGGTCAACGTGGCGATCGTGAGCGGCGGCAACCTGGACCCAGCTTTGTTTCCGAAGTTGAAAACCTGATTTCCAAGGGTTGCAGACTCCAAAGGCGAACCAATTTAGGCAATAGTGACCTGTCACAAACGGTGTTAGTTTTAAAGGCTCGCGCCAAACGGCCGACTACGAAAGTAGTGGGCTACAGGGTTTCCCCTGTATGTACTAAAGTGAATACCTTAGGAGTCAATGCCACTGCGTTTTGCGACTGTGCACCTTGTTGCATACAGACTGCTAAAAGCACCGGGTTTCATATCCATAAGGTATTGATAGCAATGGACTACAAGTTCTTTCGTACTATGGAATAGAAAGTGCTTTAGATAGACCGGCGACATTTGGTGGGACGCGAACCAGCCCCCTACCAGTTTCTGGGGAAGTAAGAAATTTTGGAGGAATTTACAAATGAGGCGAGTGGTAGTTTTGGCAATTCTGGCGTTGGCACTGCCGTTAGGCGCGTGGGCGGGAACGATCACGCTCACCAATCAGTACGGCACAATCTCAGTTTCGAACTCGGGCATTGTCTCGAAAGGTTCGGAATTGATGTCTTTTAACGGAATCACTGCTCCAAAGGGGCACGATCTTGGCTACGTTAACTTCACCACCGGCGGCTTGACCTCTGGCTCCTGGGCCACCGGGGGAACGCTTTCTTCAGTCGGATCGACCTTTACCATCACTTCGATGGGTAAATACGGGCAGCCGCGCGGCACGATTTTCACCGGCAGCTTTGTTGGTCCAATTACCTTGAAGCTCGTCTCCCAGCTGCCTCACAGTGTTGTGTGGACGCTGACTGGGCAGATTCAAGGCATGTATAACGGCCATCTCGTGACTGGGATGACGACGGAGACCCTGTACAGCACCAACGCACAGTGGGCAGGTGGAATCGGTCATATTGGCGCTGGGAGCTCCAGTGTCGAGGCTCCAGAGCCTGGAACACTCGGGCTTCTTGGAACGGGATTGGTCGGCATCGCCGGCATGTTCCGTCGTAAGCTGATGCGCGCATAACGCATTTACACCTACCACCGTCAACACACTCACTCAGAGCCCTGCCGAAAGGCGGGGCTTTTGATTTTTACGCTGCCTACTGGCGCGGGTAAGCGTGGACGGCACCAAGCCAAAAAGCCTCCCTTCGACGGGCTTCGAAAACAGTCATAGCTGCACGCCGCAGTGGATTACCTGAGTAATCCCGCCATGTTCCTTTCACGTTGACCATCGGCTTATACGAACCTAGATTGGGCCTAGGGGGACACATGAAAGACATCCATGAGGTGTTGCGAAGGAAGCAGGCGCAGTACGCGCAGCTCGGAAAACAGATTGAAATGTTGCAGCAGGCAGCCGAAAAACTGCGCGAAGTAGCTCCGCTGCTCGCCGAAAATGACAATGAAGACGATAGCGCCGTTCTCGCAGAGGTTGATGACGAGAACTCGGGCGCGATGTCGGCCAAAGCCGGTGCACAGTCGTCATCGGCGCCGAAGGCGGCACGCAATACGACTCCTCGCTGGCCGTAATACAGCGGCATTAAGGCAGGGAGACACAGTCAATGATCTTGCAGGCACTTCTAGTATCGAAGGACGACGTTGCGGCTGAGACCCTCATAAAGGTCCAGGCGCATCTTGGGGTGGCGGTTGAGCGGCTCAACGCCGCCGACGTGGCCATGGCTCGCTTGACGGAGCGTCGTTACGACCAGGTCATCGTCGACTTCGACGATCCCGAGGGCGCTAATTCGATGCTCGAGGCCTGCCAGAAGCTTGCCGGACCGGATCTTAAGGCTCCAGTCACCGTGGCGCTGCTGCAGGATTCTTCTGCCATTCGCAAGATTCTCGGAGCTGGGGCGCATTTTATTCTCGTAAAACCGCTTTCGTTCGACCAGACACAGAATACGCTGCGGGCGGCAACGTCTCTCTTAAAGCGCGAACGTCGGCAGACCATGCGAGTCGCGGTTCAGGCTCCCGTTTCACTTAAGGTCGGGGACGCTGAGGAGGTTGAGGGAATACTGCTCGACCTAAGCGTGGGCGGCATGGATGTACTCGCAGCTAAGCCACTGCAACGCGGCACACTCGCTCAAGTGACGTTTCAACTGCCAGAAGCGAGCCGTGGAATCGAAAGCAGCACTGAGGTCGCTTGGGCCACTGCCAACGGCCAAATCGGGTTGCGTTTTCTCGATTTGGACGCCAAGATGCGTGAGAGTATGGCCGCCTGGCTCGGGTCGCACTTGCAGGACGCTATTCCGGATGAAGCCGGAGCCGTCACTCATTGCCAATTAACGGATCTTAGTTTGGGCGGCTGTTACGTCCAAACCAATTCGCCGTTTCCTCAATCTTCGGCGGTTGATCTTTGCCTGCGCGCTTCAGGCATGGAAATTCATGCCGAGGGCCTGGTGCGAGTGATGCATCCCGGTCGCGGCATGGGCATCGAGTTCCCCAGCCGCACTGAAGAACAACGCAAGACGGTGGGCGAATTTATCAATTTCTTAACTGCCCAGCCGGGAGTTACTCCGGAGCTTGAGACTTCTCCACGCTCGCTCGTCGCGGCCGGAGCCGACCTGAAATTGGTTGGGGACGAAGGCCGCGAAGAGGACGATCCTTTGCTTGAGTTGTTGCGCTCTGGCAGTTCGCTCGAAGAAGAGGAATTTCTTTCCGAACTGCATCGCCAGCGTACGGCCGTCAGCGTCAGCGAATAGTTTGCTCGAACCTTCCAAGTCTTAGGACTTTGTCCCTAGCGCTCCCGCCCTCACGATTTAACCCACGATGAAGTCGCTGCTTCCTTCCGCGGCTCACCCTCTCTCGTTGGCCATGCAATAGAATTGCTGATCGCTTCCGGTCGCCGGGGGTGGTCACTTTGAGCTTGTGAGCCCGCAAGCCCGACATAAGGAAGAACACCGAACGATTGTTTAAGAAGCCCACTGCGCGCGCCTTGGTGCTGGCAGGAATCTGCTTGCTAGCTGTCGCTCCTTTTTTTTGGTATGGCAATCCGTCGGGGCACGACTTTGAATTTCATGTTTATTCGTGGATGGATGTAGCTAGCCAATGGAAACATGGCGTGGCTTTTCCGCGATGGGCAGCACTTGCAAACTGGGGTTACGGCGACCCTCGATTCTTGTTTTATCCGCCTGCTTCATGGACGATCGGCGCGGCGCTAGGGTCGGTTCTTCCCTGGAGCGTCGTGCCCGGCGTCTATTGCTGGGGGGTACTGACGCTTGCCGGCTTGAGCATGTATCGCCTGGCGCGCCAATGGTTGCGAAAAAAAGATGCGATGTTCGCGGCGATGTTTTATGCGCTCAATCCCTACCATCTCTTAATCGTTTATTGGCGGAGCGCATTCGCGGAACTGCTGGCTGGCGCGGTTATACCGCTAGTCTTGCTCTACGTGGTGCGCCTTAACAATGCTTCGCTTGAGCAACAGAGCATGATTGCGGAGGGTGATCTTGAGTCAAAAGGCGGCGTGGCGCCACGTGAATTTGCGGCTTCAGCCGTCGGCTTGACTCTCGCCTTGACGGCGGCCTGGTTAACCAATCTGCCGGCGGCCGTCATGATCCATTATTCAGTGGCGGCGCTTGCGGTATTTTTCGCCCTGCGACTCGTCGTGCGCAAGCGAATATCTTCGGACGTCGCCTGGGTGCAGGAACTCTCGCGCCCCCTGCTGGCAACCGCTGGCGCGATTGTGATGGCAATGGGACTCGTCGGGTTCTATCTTCTGCCGGCCATCTACGAGCAGCGTTGGGTCAATATCAGCGAGGTTTTGTCTCCAGGAGTGCGCCCACAAGACAATTTTTTATTCACGACCATCCAGGATCCGGATCACAACCGCTTTAATGCTCTGGTTTCGGTTTTGGCTTCGGCCGAAATACTTGCGCTCTGTCTCGCGGTCGCGCAGTCTCGGATTTATCGCGCGCGACGGAACCGCTCTGCGCTTGCCGGGCCGGTGCCTGGGACGACTATCAAATCCGCCTCCACGGGATGGTTGCTTTTCTCGATGTGGGGCTTGGGCAGTGGCTTCCTCATGCTGTCACAGACCAATCCAGTGTGGCAGCATTTACCAAAGTTGCGGTACGTGCAGCTTCCCTTCCGCTGGCTGCTTTGCTTGAATGCGGCGCTTGCGATGCTGTTGGCGATGGCCACCAGACGCTGGTTCCCGAGATTGCTTGTGTGCGGACTGCTCCTGCTGACGTTGCTGACTGCCGGCCACCTGACGCAACCGCCATGGTGGGACACGGCTGCCGACATCCGCGAGATGAGCGACTTCATGGAAAATGGCACGGGCTACGAAGGTACTGGAGAATATGTCCCCGCGGGCGCGGACGCCTCCGAACTAAAGCGAGATATTGCTCGCGTCAGCGACGAATCGGGACGCGCATTGCCGAGCAAGATTATTGAATGGCAAGCCGAAAGAATTCACTTTACAGTTCCGTCAAAAAAGCCGATGAACATAGTGGTCAGGCTTTTTAATTATCCGGCGTGGGAGGTTTCGGTGAATGGCAAGGTTGTTGGGAGCGCGAGCACGGAGGCAACTGGATTGATGTCGCTTCCAATTTCGAGAGGAGAAAACGACGTGCGAATACGCTTTCGCAGAAGCAACGACCGCATCATCGGAATGATCATTTCGCTGATCAGCCTCTTGATCATTGCGGGCGCCTGGATTTATGCCACTCACGTTAGAGGCCAGAAAGTTCAACCACGCCAAAGCTGGCAGAGCTGATATTGATTTCATGAAACCTCACACCGTTCTCGTGGCAACTTCGAACGCCGGAAAAGTCCGCGACTTTGTGGGAGCAGCCGCTGCCCAGGGGGTTACGGTCGCGACGCTGCCGAATTTCGGTTTGCTCGAGCAGGTAGTCGAAGATGGTAAGACGTTCGAGGAAAACGCCCGTAAAAAAGCGGAAGCCTACAGCAAGGCGGCTCCGCACGAACTTGTGATCGCAGATGACTCCGGCCTTGAGATCGACGCGCTTAACGGCGCACCTGGAATTTACTCCGCGCGCTACGCCCTTGAGGAGTCGCGCGCTGCGAATGCCGTTCACGACGACGATGCGAATAATGCAAGAGTGTTGCGCGAGATGGTGACCGTCCCTTCCGAAAAACGCACGGCGCGATTTGTCTGCGTGATTGCTGTTGCTCGCGACGGCCAGACGATGCAGACTTTTAGAGGCACGGTCGAAGGATTTATTCTGGAAGAGCCGCGTGGCCACAATGGCTTTGGCTACGACCCATTATTTTATTTTCCTCAAATTGGCAAGACGCTGGCGGAATTAACTCCCGAGAAGAAAGCGCAATTCAGCCACAGGGGTGAAGCGTTCCGAGCATTTCTGCATTGGTATCGCACGACCTCGGCTTGACTCCATTCGCATGGAATCCGATACTAGTTAGTTTTAGTTCTGCCGTTCATCACACCGGATCGTAAGGAGCAATCATCGTGGCATCGACCGCCAGTCCCGCCGCACCGCCGCCAACCCATGTCGTAAAAAAGGGTGTGGCGCCGCTGCGCGCAGGAGAAGGCACCTCGTTTCTTCTGCGCCGGTTGCATTCCCTGAGCGGCGTCATTCCTATTGGCGCTTTTCTCCTTGAGCATTTCATTTCCAACGCCGAAGCGTGGAAAGGGCCGGTCGCCTACGGAAAGCAGGTCGAGTTTCTTAACGGCTTGCCGGGAGTGCTTCTTCTCGAAATATTTTTTATCTGGATTCCGATTCTTTATCACGGCCTCTACGGCATCTACATCTGGTACCAGGGTGAAACGAATGTGGCGAGTTATCCGTGGAGCGGCAACTGGCTTTACACCTCGCAACGCTGGACCGGAATCATAGCGCTCGTCTACATGGTGCAGCACACGTGGCACCTGCGCTTTTCTGGCGTGCATCTGCCGACGCATCCGATGCAGGCCTTCGCCAAGGTGCAGGGAGAATTTCAAAATCCGTGGATGATCATTTTCTATGCCGCTGGAATTATCGCGGCGTCGTGGCACTTCAGCTACGGATTGTGGCTCTTCGCGGCGAAGTGGGGCATTACCACCGGAGAGAGGGCGCGGCGGCGATTCGGATATGTTTGTTTCGCTCTGGCTCTCGGGCTGATTCTCATCGGAGCCGTGAGCGTTTACGGATTTTTGCGAGCGCCTTATCAAGCGCCGGACACGAGTTCCACAGCAAATATTGCGGTACGTTAGCACTCGCTTGATTTAGCAGTCGCTGAGTCAAGAATGGTGTCAGCACTTGGACGGTTTTAGCCAGGTAGTCAGGCAGATTGGATTTCATAAGACATGGCAGCACCGAAAATTATCGTCGTAGGGGGCGGACTGGCGGGGCTCGCAGCCGTCATCAAGATTGCCGAGATGGGCGGCGAGGTTGATTTGTTTTCGATCGTCCCGGTGAAGCGTTCGCACTCGGTATGCGCGCAGGGCGGCATCAACGCGGCGAAAAATCTTAAGGGCGAAGGCGATTCCACTTTCAAGCATTTCGACGACACAATTTACGGTGGTGATTTTCTCGCAAACCAGCCGCCCGTGAAGGCCATGTGTGATGCGGCCCCCGGCATTATCGATCTTCTCGATCGCATGGGAGTCCCCTTCAACCGCACTCCCGAGGGACTGCTTGATTTCCGGCGCTTCGGCGGGACGCTCTACAACCGAACCGCTTTTGCAGGGGCCACGACCGGGCAGCAGCTTCTTTATGCCCTCGACGAACAAGTGCGGCGCTACGAATCTGAAGGCAAGGTCAAGAAATACGAGCATTGGGAATTCCTTTCCGCAGTGCTTGACGGAACCCGCACCTGCCGCGGCATCTGCGCCATGGACCTGCGCAGCATGGAAGTTCGCACTTTTCCCGCTGATGCAATCATCGTTGCTACCGGCGGATGCGGCGCTATCTTCGGTAAATCGACAAATTCAGTCGTATGCACGGGCTCAGCCCAATCGGCGCTCTACCAGCAGGGCGCCTATTACGCGAACGGGGAGTTCATTCAGGTCCATCCGACGTGCATTCCGGGAGAAGATAAACTTCGCCTGATGTCTGAATCGGCGCGTGGAGAGGGCGGCCGCGTGTGGGTTCCGAAGACGCAAGGGGACAAGCGCGATCCGAAATCGATTCCGCAAAGCGATCGATGGTACTTTCTCGAAGAGTGGTATCCGAAATACGGTAATCTCGTGCCACGCGACGTCGCCACGCGAGCGATCTTTAAAGTGGTGTACGAACACAATCTCGGGATCGACGGCAAGCCGATGGTTTATCTCGACCTTACCCACATCGATCGCAAGACCCTCGACCGCAAGCTCGAAGGTATTCTGGAAATCTACGAGAAGTTTGTCGGCGACGATCCGCGCGATACTCCGATGAAAATTTTCCCGGGCATGCACTACACGATGGGCGGGCTATGGGTTGACTATAAGCAAGCGACCAATGTTCCGGGAATTTTCGCTGCCGGAGAAGCTGAGTACCAATATCACGGAGCGAATCGCCTGGGCGCAAACTCGCTCGTATCGTGCATCTTCGGGGGCTTCACCGCCGGCCCGAACGCGGTGCAGTATGCGAAGAGTTTGCAAGCCGCTGCCAGCAACGGGCATTTTGACGCCGAGCGCAAACGCCAGCAGGACATCAACTCGCGTCTCATGAAGGCCGACGGGACCGAGAATCCATTTCTGTTGTGGCGTGAGCTCGGGGCCATGATGACGGAGAACTGCACCGTCATCCGTTATAGCAAGAAGTGCGAAGAGACCGACGGGAAGCTCGTCGACATGCTTCATCGGTTTGACAAGATTAATCTGAGTGACCGCTCGCAATGGGCGAACACCACCATCGCCTTCACGCGCCAACTTTATAACATGCTGCAACTCTCTCGAGTCATAGCCCAGGGAGCAGCCATGCGCGACGAATCTCGCGGCTCGCACTACAAGCCCGACTTCCCTGAACGCGACGACAAGAATTGGATGAAGACAACGAAAGCAACCTTTGCACCTGACCTGGACGAACCGAAGTTCGAATTCGAGCCGGTCGATGCGAGCCTGATTCCACCGCGGCCGAGAAAATATTGAGAAAAGCTTTGGAGCGACAGGATTTCAGGCGGTCACGGGAATAGGTTTTGGAAAGAGTTTAGAAAAACGATTTGGAAAAGACATCCAATGGCAAACGATAAATCGGTAATTATAAAAATTAAGCGGCAGCCCACTCCCGACGCGAAGGCGTCATGGGAAGAGTTTGAGATTCCTTACAAGCCGAACATGAACGTCACTTCGGCTCTTATGGAGATCGCGGCCCACCCTGTCACGCGCAGCGGCAAGCAGACTACTCCCATCACTTATGACGCGAATTGTCTTGAGGAGATCTGCGGATCTTGCGCCATGCTTATCAACGGGCGCGCCCGCATGGCTTGCTCTGCCTTGCTCGACAATCTTGAGAAGCCGATCAAGCTGGAGCCATTTTCCAAATTTCCTGTAGTGCGAGATCTGTCAGTCGATCGCAGCGTGCTCTTCGAGAATTTGAAGAAGGTCAAAGCCTGGGTGCCGGTTGATGGCAGCTACGACCTTGGCCCCGGGCCCCGCGTGACCATGCAGGAACAGGAGCAGTCGTATCCCCTCTCGAATTGTATTTCTTGTTGTTGCTGCATGGAGGCGTGCCCGCAATTCAACGACGACACCGGCTTCGTCGGGGCTGCAGCTATTTCGCAGGTAAGATTATTTAATACGCATCCAACTGGACAGGCATTGAAGCGCGAGCGTCTCTCTGCCCTGATGGGCGATGGCGGAATTCAGGAATGCGGATACGCGCAGAATTGCGTAGAAATTTGTCCGAAGGAAATTCCGCTCACTACATCGATTGCGGAAGTTGGCGGTCAGGTCATGAAACAGGCGCTTGGAGACCTGCTTCGCAAATAAACAGAGTCGATTCGCCAGAACAAATGTATTGATTTGATCTCGCCGATCCAGGCGTTCGGCGCGTAAAATCAGCGACTTCGGAGCATAGTAACTACCGATAAGTCCCTTAAGTAACGGTGCTTACGGCGATTTCTTTCAGTAAATTGTATAGGGCTAAACTACAATCAAGACGGATTCACAATATATTTTATGATTCGCCGGGCCCTCCGAGTTAGCGGGTTTGCAAGCCGAACATGCTCCCTGGCGTTGCTTGCTTGTTTTATCTTGATCGGCTCTTCCGGCAGTGCCTTCGCGGTACGGCGTTCCCATCGTCACAGATTCCTGCACATTCTCCACTTGAGCAGTCTTGGCCGGCTTTTGTGGAATCCGATGTTTCGGCCTTCGCACGATTCCCTGATCCGACAGAATGAAGAAGTTGACCGGCTGGAACTACCGCGCATCGCGGATGACATTGAACTTGAACAATTGAAAGCGTCGCACGATCTGGTTCCCATTGCAGAAAGCGAAGGGCTGCACTTCGACCGGCGCCTGGAGCCATCGCGCCGCTACTGCCGCCCGTGGACGCGAGACTTTGTCGAGGACCTGTCTGCTGTTTACTACCACCAGTTCCACGAGAAAATTCAGGTCAATTCTGCGGTTCGCACGGTCAAGATTCAAAAGAAGCTTCGCCGCCACAATCGCAATGCCGCTCCCATTGAAGGCGATACGGCATCATCGCATTTAGCCGGCATCACGGTCGACCTGCAGCGACGGGGCATGACAAAAGGGCAAATTCACTTCGTCGAGTATTACCTTTTTTACCTGAACGCTTTGGGATTAGTTGAGCCGGAAGAAGAGCGACACCAGTGGGTCTTCCACATCATGGTGTCGGATCGTTACAGCGAATGGCGTCAGACGCAGACTGCATTCTCGGCGATCATTCCCGCGGAAGTGCCGATGCGGGCGCCGGGTACGGTCGTGAGCGCCGTCAGCGCCACCGACTAGTCTTCAACGCGAAATTTAATCTAACAATTCTTCTAACAATTCTATTGAGATGATCGTTTTGATGGCCGGACTTCCCGGAACCGGCAAATCCACTCTCGCACGCGAACTTGCTCGCCTTACCGACGGCGCCATTCTTAGCAAAGATGAAATTCGCGCCGCCATCTTTACATCAGCGCATACCGATTATTCGTTGGAGCAAGACGATTTCGTTATGGAAGTCATGCTGGATGCCGCACGATTCTTGTGCCGCCACTCGCCGAACCGCGCGATATTTTTTGACGGTCGGACGTTCTCCAGGACTTACCAGATCGACCGCGCCCTCGCTGTCGCGGACGGCATTGGCCAACCGTGGAGAATCATTGACTGCATATGCTCGGAAACGTCGGCGCGCCAGCGATTAGAAAAAGCTGATCCGAGCCATCCCGCAAACAACCGGTCATTCGAGCTTTACTTGCAGGTCAAGGCGCGCTTCGAACCGATCAACAGATCTAAAACTCTCATCGATACCGACTTGCCGCTTGCGCAGTGCGTTCAACAGGCCTTTGCGGCGCTAGCGGCTTCCTGATCCGCCGTCATTCAAAGCGGGGCGCGGGGCGACAAAATGTCTGGTATAGAATCCTCCGATGAACAAGCTCATGCTCGCCGCCGCATTTGGCGCGGCCGTTGCCATCCCGCTCATAGCGCAGAACTCCGTCAGCAAGAAGGCGCTTGAAATCCAGCAGTCGGCCATCGTCGTCGATACGCACGCCGACACTTCGCAGCGCTTTCTCGATGAGAATTACGACATCGGGTCCACCGATAGCAAAGATACTGGCCACATCAGTCTTGATAAGGCGAAGGCTGGCAACCTGGGTGCCGAATTCTTTTCAATCTGGGTCGAGCCAGAGACGAACCAAGGCCACTTCGCCCGCCACACGCTCGATCTCATCGATTCGGTATACGAGCAGGCAGCGCGGCATCCGGATCGCATGGTGATGGCGTTCAGCGTCGATGACATTGAACGCGCGCATCGCGAACACAAACTGGCAGCCCTGCTAGGCATTGAGGGCGGACATTCGATTGAAAACGACATCCGGCTGCTGCGCGATTTTTATCGACTTGGCGTTCGTTACATGACACTAAGCTGGTCGAACAGCAATGAATTCGCGGATTCCTCCGGTGATATCAAAGACTCGAGGATCGCCCACCACAATGGTCTTACGGACGACGGCAAAAAGATCGTGCTAGAGATGAATCGCCTCGGAATGCTCGTCGATATTTCGCACGTCGCCGATAAGACTTTTTTTGATGTGATGGAAGTCAGCAAGGCTCCGGTGATTGCCTCGCACTCGTCAGCACGCGCATTGACCGATCATCCCCGAAACATGACGGACGACATGTTGCGGGCGGTCGCTAAAAATAACGGGGTTGTCCAAGTTAATTTCTACAACGCCTTCATCGACGAAAATTATCGCAAGGCGGCTGAAGCGCAAGCGGCGAATCGCGATGCCGCCGTCAAAGACAATGCTGAAAAGATAAAAGCTTCGGGCAAGACACTCACCTATCTCGATAACGATCGTGTTGAGCGGGAGTGGGCTGCGAAAATTCCGCGTCCGCCGTTGAGTTCACTGATTGATCACATCGACCACGTCGCGAAAATCGCGGGCATTGACCATGTCGGGTTGGGGTCCGATTTCGACGGCGTCAGCGGAGCCACGCCGCAGGGCATCGATTCAGCCGCCGACCTGCCGAAAATTACGCAAGCGCTACTCGACCGCGGCTACAGTCCGAATGACATCAAGAAAATTCTTGGCGGAAACCTGCTTCGAGTTTTTCGGGAAGCCGAGCACGTTAGCAAGACACTTCGAAGCCAGACCCTTCAGAGCCAAACTATCCACGGGGAGGCTCGCTGAAGGGGCAAAGTTAAGGCGGATCGAGCCTTTCGTCCGTGCGCAACAGATTGTCGTACAATTACAGGTTCGCCTGAATCGCTTTGCCAATTTTCCAGGAGCATCCATGCGCTTTACATTAGTAATGCCGTTTTTGATTGTGTGCGCTTCGCTGTCGGGATTGGCGCAGACCACAACCAAGCCGCAGACTACAACTAAGCCAAAGGCCGCGTCGCCCGCGCACAAGGCGGCGGCTACAACGACTGCGAGTGCAGGGCCTTCGGCAGTCATCCACACAACGGCCGGAGATCTTCACTGCACATTGTTGCCAAAGATCGCTCCCGTTGGCGTTGAGAATTTCGTCGCGCTGGCAAACGGCACCAAAGACTGGACCAGCCCTGTTTCACACGCAAAAAAGCATGGCGTACCGCTTTATGATGGAACAATCTTTCATCGTGTCATTCCGAGTTTCATGATTCAAGGCGGAGACCCTAAGGGAGACGGAACCGGGGACCCGGGATACAAATTTAAGAACGAAACGTCGCCTAACGTGACGTTCGATCGTCCGGGGCGGCTCGCGTACGCGAATGCCGGACCCGACACAAACGGATCGCAATTCTTCGTCACGGAAGTTCCCTACCCCAGCCTGAATGGCAAGTACACGATTTTTGGCCAGTGCGACGAGGCCGCGGTCGCGCTTGTAAAGCAGATCGCCAGCATGGCTAAAGACGGTGAGCGCCCGATAAGGCCCATCAAAATTACGCACATTGAAACGCACCACACCGGCGCGGCCTCCGCAAAACCCGCCGCCAAAGCAGCAACGACAAAGAAACCCACGTAAGTGAAGACTGAAGACTGATGCAGGGAGGCGGAGGGATCCGCGCATCCCCGTCAGGGATTAAAATTTTAAGGAGATGTTGAATTCATGGCTCGTACACCTGGAACTTACGCAGTAATCGAAACCAGCGAAGGCACAATCGTATGCCGTCTTTTTGAGAAGGAAGCTCCGAAAACAGTTGCTAACTTTATCGAGTTATCCGAAGGCAACCGCGAGTGGACTCATCCCAGCACCCGCAAGAAAACAAAAGATCGCCTGTATGACGGAACGGTTTTTCATCGCGTCATTCCAGATTTCATGATTCAGGCCGGAGACCCGATGGGCACCGGGTTCGGCGGGCCAGGCTATCAATTCGAAGACGAAACCAAGGGCTCCTCGCATCGCTTTGATAAGGGCGGCAAACTCGCCATGGCCAATTCTGGTCCGAACACGAACGGGTCGCAGTTTTTTATTACGGTTGCGAACACGGACTGGCTCACCGGCAAGCATACAATTTTTGGCGAAGTAGTCGAAGGATACGAGGTCGCTGAAAAGATTTCGAAAGTTCCGCGTAATCGCCAGGACAAGCCAAACAAAGATGTCCAGGTCAAGTCAGTCACGATCGAACGCAGCTAACTCAGGATTCTGTGTGGAAAGGCTCGACGTGGCCCGTCGAGCCCGCACATTTCTATCGCTGCGTCGTTGACTGCTAAAGAATGACTGTTTCTAAAACTTCTTCAACGCGGTTCCGTTAACTACCGGAGGTTGTCGCTCATGCCGTCCTTCAATGGTATCCCCGTCCCAGCGGACGGGCAGAGAATCGAATACAGCCACGGCAAATACACGGTGCCGCATCACCCGATCATCCCATTCATCGAAGGGGATGGAACCGGGCGCGACATCTGGAAGGCATCCGTGCGCGTGTTCGATGCGGCGGTAGAAAAGGCGTACCAGGGCAAGCGCTCAGTATCGTGGTATGAAGTTTTTGCGGGAGAAAAGGCGAAGACGCAATTTGAGAACTGGCTGCCCGATGACACCATTTCAGCGATTCGCGAATTTCGCGTTGCCATCAAGGGGCCGCTCACTACGCCCGTCGGTGGCGGCATTCGCTCCCTGAACGTCGCGCTGCGGCAGATACTCGATCTCTATTCATGCGTGCGGCCAGTACGCTACTATGCCGGAGTTCCCTCTCCGGTTAAGCATCCCGAGCGCATGAACATCGTTATCTTCCGCGAGAACACGGAAGACGTTTACATCGGCATCGAGTGGGAAGAAGGTACGGCGGACGCGAAACGCTTGATCGAATTCATCAACAAAGACATGCTGAAGGGCGGCAAGAAGCAGATTCGGCTGGACTCAGGCGTAGGCATCAAACCGATCTCGGTGACCGGAACCAAACGACTGGTTCGCATGGCGATTCAGCACGCCCTGGAAAACAACTGCAAGACGGTGACGCTCGTTCACAAAGGCAACATTCAGAAATTTACGGAAGGCGCGTTTCGCAAGTGGGGTTATGAACTCGCGACCCAGGAATTCCGCGACAAGGTTGTGACCGAGCGAGAAAGCTGGATCCTCGATAACAAAGATAAGAAACCGGCTATCAGTGTCGAAGAAAACGCCAACCTGATTGAACCGGGCATGGAGTTTGCGCAGGAAGAGTTTCGGCAGGGCGTCTACAAAGAAGTTAAGAACATTCTTGACTCCATTTATTCCACCCACGGCAAAGGCGAGTGGAAGAAGAAGTTGATGATCAACGACCGCATTGCGGACTCGATCTTCCAACAAGTCGTGACTCGCGCCGAGGAGTACAGCGTGCTCGCGACTCCTAATTTGAATGGCGATTACATCTCTGACGCATGTGCGGCGCAGGTGGGCGGCTTGGGTATCGCGCCCGGAGCAAACATCGGCGACGGCTATGCAATTTTCGAAGCAACGCACGGCACTGCTCCAAAATATGCCGACAAAGACGTGATTAACCCGGGCTCGGTGATTCTGTCGGGAGTAATGATGTTTCGATTTCTGGGTTGGATGGAAGCAGCCGACCTCATTGAGCGGAGTCTCGAACGAACTATCGAACAGAAAAAGGTTACCTACGATTTTGAACGTTTGATGGATGGCGCCACCAAAGTTAAAACCAGCGAATTCGCGACCTGCATAATCGAGAATATGCGGGTCGCAGTCAACGCAGGTTAAGACGCAGGTTAAGCGTAGAGACGCGGCAAGGCGCGTCCGTATAAGAAAAGTTTAGAGAGGAATACATGCGCAATAAAGTCACTATCGTCGGTTCTGGAAACGTCGGCGCTACTACCGCTCACTGGATCGCTTCCAAGGAATTAGCTGATGTTGTTCTGATTGACATCATTGAAGGCGTGCCGCAAGGCAAGGGGCTCGACCTGCTCGAGGCCATGCCAATCGAAAAGCGCGATTCGGCCATTATCGGCACCAATGATTACGCCGACACGGCGAATTCCGACATTGTTGTGATCACCGCAGGAATTCCGCGCAAGCCCGGAATGAGCCGCGACGACCTGCTGAATACGAACCACAAGATCATGAACGATGTCGTCGGCAAGATCGTGCAACACTCGCCGAACTGCATTCTGATCATCGTTTCGAACCCGCTCGACGCCATGGCTCAGGCCGCCTACAAGATGAGTGGCTTTCCACGGGAGCGGGTGATTGGCATGGCTGGAGTGCTGGATTCGGCTCGCTTCCGCACATTCATCGCAGAGGAACTGAAGGTCAGTGTCGAGAACGTGACTGCGTTCGTTCTTGGCGGACACGGCGACACTATGGTTCCGCTGCCGCGATACTCAACTGTGGCGGGAATCCCGATTACCGAACTCATGGACAAGGCGACGCTTGACCGGATCGTGCAGCGTACGCGCGACGGTGGCGCGGAAATCGTCAAGCATTTAAAGACCGGCTCCGCCTACTATGCTCCATCGGCAGCGGCAACCGAGATGGTTGAGGCGATTCTGAAAGATAAAAAGAAAATTCTTCCATGCGCTGCTTACCTCAACGGCGAATACGGGATTCACGGATTGTTCGTAGGCGTGCCGGTGAAGCTCGGAGCCAAAGGGATAGAGCAGATTATCGAGATCAAGCTCACTCCTGAAGAGAAGACGGCTTTGGATAAGAGCGCAGCCGCGGTGAAAGAGTTAATCGCAGTCATTAACGTTTAGGTTAAGTTTAGAACTGGGTTTAGGGCTACGTTTAGCACGACGTTTAGCGCTTTTGAAAAGATGTGTTGAGCGACGGTGTAAGACCGTCCCTAAAATACTTTTTGCTTTAAGAAATTATCTTGTTCGAGTTCGCTAAAGGGCGTGTTTTAGCTGCTCCTGCGTGTTCATGACAATCGGGCCATAATACGCTCCGGGCTCTTCCAGCGTCTTTCCGGATACCGGAAAAAAACGGGTGCCGTCGTCTCCGCTTGCACCCTAGGATGATCCGGTGAACATGATTAGGTCTCGCCGTACACCGGAATCGAGGCGCCGTGTATCAATTTCCCTTCATCGCTACACAAAAATAGGATGACCCGCGCGATGTCATCCGGTTTCGGCCATGTGGCGAAGTCGGCGCTGGGCATGGCCTTACGATTCGCTTCGGTGTCGATAATGCTCGGAAGAATCGAATTGACCCGCAGGCCTCTTCCCTTTACCTCTGCGGCGAGCGAATCCATCAAAGCGACAACGCCAGCTTTCGAGGCCACATAAGCGGATGCTCCTGCGCCGTGGTCAACAGCAGCCTTGGACGCGATGCTTATGATGACACCAGATTTCTGCTCAAGCATCGTCGGGACCACCGCTCGCGCCTGGACATAGCCGGAGCGCAGGTTAAGGGCCAGCATCTGATCGAAGGTCTTCGGTTGCGTATCCCACAGGTTGGTGCCGCCCGCAAAAGCACCGACCGCGTTAACCAAGATGTCGATGCGGCCATATTCAGCAATGACTTTGTCGGTAAACTGGCGGACGTCGTTTTCATCCGTGACATCCACCTTCCAACCGGCGAGCGATGATCCTGCGGCTCCCGCGTCGGCCTTGAGGGTATCGAATTCATTCTGATTTCGGTAGGTGGCAATGACTCTTGCACCTGCAGCAAGAAAGGCTCGGCTTACCGCTCGCCCCAAGCCCCCGGTGCCGCCGGCAATTACAGCGACCTTCCCTAAGAATCGTTGATCCATATTTGTTTTCGCGTTACTCGGATTTCGCCTTATGCAGACTACGCTGAAAAAGCCCCAGTAACTCTGAAGGTCTACTAGGCTGTGATCTCACCCGCTTGAATCTCGTCGATATAGCACCAGACCCAAGACTCGCCGCGTTCGACTGATCGCATGACCGGATGTTTTGTCGAATGGAAATGTTTGGTCGCATGCGTGTTCTTCGAAGAGTCGCAGCAGCCGACTTTTCCGCATACCAGGCACATGCGCAAGTGGACCCACTTGTCCCCGGTTTTTACGCATTCTTCGCAAACGTGTTTGTCGGTGGACCGCACTTTGATCTGGTCGAGGTGAGTACATTCTTCTTTCATGATTTCTCCTTATTCTTCCCGCTATTCTCATTGACAGCGTGGCCTGTCCGGATCTCAGGTCATTGGAACACCAGAAGTGCACCGACCTTTGCGATACCTATCTCTGCGAAAGCGGCGTGGGGCCATGCTTTCAGCCCATTCGTGACCTTCGTTACGGTAACGATCCCTAAGATCATTCAAAAACCGGCGACTCTCCAGCACAATGAGTTGCGGAGGCATTTTAGTCGTGTTCAGGCTTGATTATGTGTCGTGTGTTCTGACGATCACGTCAACCGTTCTCGTTGGCCGCCATCATTGGCAAGGCTGGCTTCTGGCGACGTTGAACTGCGTCATCATGTGCATCATTGGAGTCAAGACAGCGCAGTTGGGATTCATTCCTGCAAATCTTTTCTGCATCGCGCTCAGCTGCATGAATATCAGGGCGTGGCGGAATGAAGCACCGGCGCGATCGTAGAAGTTGCTCAACATGATTGCTGACAGCAGCGGAGATTGCGCTCCTGCGTGTAGTCGACATTTTCCTACTGGGCGATGAAAAGGTTTTCGGCGAACGGCCATTGCTCATCAATCCATTGTGCCTGACAGATAAAGCCGGCTGTCTTCGCCATCTCGAAGGGCTCTTGCGCCAGGTATTTGTGGCTGCTTTCCGTCCAGATCGTTTCGCCCTCTTCAAACTCAACCCGCAAATCCGCTGCCGGCACGCGCACGGTTTGCCGGCGCTTCGACTGCAGGTGCATCTCGACGCTGCGGGCCTCACGGTTGATTTTTGATATATGTTCGAACTGCTTCAAATCAAAATTCGCGTCCAGCTCTCGATTGATGCGGGCAAGAATATTTAAATTGAAGGCCGCCGTCACTCCGACTTCATCGTTGTACGCCTTTAGCAGCTGCGATTCGGGCTTGAGCAAATCTGTTCCGAGAAGAAGAGAATCGCCCGGTTGCAGAATGCTGCGCACTTCGCGTAAGAATTCCGTCCCTGCGACGCGATCAAAATTTCCGATGGTGCTGCCGAGGAACAAAACAAAGAGATGCTGGTTGCGCTGCCTGTGGGCGGCGACTTCAAGTAATCCGTCGAGGTACTCGCGTTCAAATCCGACGATGCTGATGGAATCGATGTCGCTCAACTCACGCTCACACATGGCAAGCGCCGATCGAGAAATTTCGACAGGGTAATAAAAAGTTCTCTGCCATCGGCTGAGCGCTTGCAGAATGTAGCGGGTCTTCTTCCCGCTGCCGCTGCCGAGTTCGGCGACCGCGACCGGAGCGTCAAGACGCTGCACGATCTCGTCGGCGTGGCTTTGCAACAAACGCTCATCCGCCCGCGTCAACCCATACTCAGGCAAGTGGCTGATGACTTCGAACAAGGCAGAGCCGACGTCGTCGTAGAGATATTTCGACGAAAGCTCTTTTTGCCCCAGTTTGGTCAGTCCGGCGCGTACGTCGGAGGCGAATTCATAAGCCGCATTGTTGATCGCGTGAACCAGCATTTGTCACCCCTTGGCCTTACCAATACTAGCCCGATAGCGAAATAACCCAACAGCAAACTAACGGCTGACACACCGAAAGCCCGCGTATACGTACTGATAGTGCGCCTGGAACCAGTTACGAAACGACCTTCGCAACATACATGCGGCGGTTCGTGCCGAGCCGCCCTTCATCACAAAATGTTTTCCATCAAAAAAATTGGCGGAGTAGCCCTCGTAGAACGAGAAGGGCTTGAATCCGGGGAACGGCGCGAATACGCTTGACGTCCATTCCCATCCGTTGCCCATCATGTCATGAACTCCGAAAGCGCTTTGACCTTCGGGAAAGGCATTGACCGGAGTCGGGTCCCAGTTGCGCAAATCGAAATTTCCAAGATTTTTCGCGGATGGCGAGTCTGCCGCCTGATCTCCCCAGGGAAATGGGCGCTCATTCCCTTCACGAGTTCCGTAAGCAGCATGCTGCCACTCGGCCTCGGTCGGAAGACACTTCCCTGCCCAATTTGCGTAGGCCGACGCTTCCGCCTGGCTCAGATATACCGGCCAGTCCAAGGGCAGCGGCACTTGATCAAACATAGTCGTGTAGTACCACCGGTCGTCCTCTTTTCGCCAGAATGCCGGATGATTCATTCCGTTGGAAGACTTCCACTCCCAGTCTTCATCGGTCCAGAACATGGGCTTTTCGTAGCCGCCCGCGGCCATGAATTCCAGGTACTGACCGTTTGTCACTTTGTACTTGTCGATGGTGAATCCTAAAACCTCCTGGGTGTTGGCTTCGAACTCGTTATCCCATCCAAAAACGTTATCCGATCCGAAATCGCTAGAGTTGCGAGGCAGGCCGAGGGTTACAACTCCTGCGGGCACGGCGACGGTGTCGGGCTCAATCGCAATTCCGCTGACGTCTCGAAGATTTCTTTGGTGGCTGGTGGGATTAATTTTCATGGTCGACGGCAATTGATGCAGCATGTATGCAAGAGTCTCCACATGCATCAACCGGTGCTCCACCGCCACGTTGAGGAGTGTCGCAAGCGGGAAGCCATCGCGACCGGCAGCTTCCGGGTTAATCATTGCTTTCTCTAACATGGCTTTCTCTAAATGCTGATCAAGGGCGCTCCGTATGTTGGAAACGTAGGCTCGAACTGCTTCGAGCGTGGGCCAGTCCGAGGGGACGTCGGTCGGCAGCCCGTCGCCAGCTGGATCGATTCCAAAAGCAAAGAGGCGGTCAAACTCGGGATGAGTGCTCTCCACGCGAGCGATACTTTCGTTCAGCAAATTCCAATCGAAAGCTTCGAGATGACCGATGTAGAAGACGATGCGGTGACGCTCTGGAATTGGACGTTCATAGAGAAATTGTTCCTGAACGAGGGAAAAAAGCGCATCACTTTTTTGACGGGCGTCTGCCAATCGCTCGAGCAGGGGGTGGGAAGAGGCGATATTTCTTTCCGCGACTGGCATTGTCTACTCCAAGCTGCGAGCTAGCATCATTGATCACTAGAATCATGGATTACTAGAATCATTGATCGCTAGCATCGATGGATGGCGCAATTCTAGTTCCAACCCAACAGGCCGGCGCTGTCTACCATAGTCGGCGGATGGTTAGATGTGAAAGCTTTTGAGGCGGTCGCTCTGAAACGGCTTTTTTTGATGAAATTTTTGAAGCGAAAAGAGTCCGCAAATATCACGTTTTACTAGGTTTAGACGTGCATCAAGCCTTTTAGAGCTTGCAACAAGCCTTTGAGATTGGAGCGCAATCGTTCAAATGTCGTTCCAAGAGCCATCCTGAACGAAGGCGATTCGCCCTACTTGCATCCCTGTGCCCATGCCGTCCCCAGGGAGAGCGAAACGTTGGACGGCGACCGGGGGACTTTTGTAAGCTAGACGGATCATGAAAATATTTGCCGCTATTGCCGGTTTATTGTTCGCCCTCGCAGTTCCGGTTTTTGCCTCCACGGATACACAGACCTTTGAGACCGCTGCGGGAGATGTGAAGATTACGCCTATCTATCACGCAAGCACGTTGATTGAGGCTGGCGGGAAAACGATCTATCTCGATCCTGCCAAGCCTGCAAAGCTCGACTCCAACTCCATGCCAAAGGCCGACTTGATCCTGGTGACCGACATTCATCCCGACCACATGGATCCGGCATCGGAGGCGGCGGTCAGCAAGAGCGGAACCGAAATTTTTGCACCGCCAGCGGTGGTTGCCACGGTGACTACCGCCAAGCCGATTTCAAACGGTGAGAGCAAGACCTGGCAGGGCTGGACGATCGAAGCGATTCCTGCCTATAACCTGGTGCGCGGACCATCCGCCGGAAAGCTTTATCACGATAAAGGGCGTGGGAACGGGTACGTCCTCACCTATGGCGGAAAGCGCTTCTACTTTTCGGGAGATACCGAAGGCGTGCCAGAGATGCGCGCGCTGAAAAATATCGACGTCGCTTTCGTCTGCATGAATTTGCCTTATACCATGCCTCCGAACGAGGCCGCGGAAGCGGTGAAAGCGTTTCATCCGAAAATCGTGATTCCCTATCACTATCGCGGCTCCAATCTTTCAGTCTTCAAAAAAGGGCTGGAAGGTAGCGGCATCGAGGTCCGTACGCTTGAGTGGTATCCCCAGTAATTGCGGAAGGAGAAGAAGAGAGGCGAGAAACGGGGGAACAAAAAAGACGAGCCTCGCTGTTCCGTAAAGAATTGTATGTCGGCGGTGCCCTTATCGCGGTTGCCGCGGGTGCATCTCCGCTGTTCGGCATCGCATCTGACCTCATAACTCATGGCAACCACATCAGTCGCTTCTGAAACGCTGCAAACACTCTCATCTTCAGCCTCCAGTTATGCCGAATATGTCAATCCACAGTGGGTTTCTCTGCTTAATTTATTGGGAATGAATGTTGAGTACGAGCGTTGCCTTGATTGTGAACTGTTCACAAAAGATGGCCGCCGCATCCTCGACTTTTTGGCGGGATACTGCGTGCATAACACCGGCCACAATCATCCCTATATCATTCAAGCGTTAAAAGACGAATTGGATCGCAGCGGACCTGCGATGTTGCAAAGCCACGTACCCGAGATTGCGGGCGATCTCGCCCGGCGCCTCTGCACATTGGCGGGTGGCGGACTGGAGAAGGTTTCATTTTGCAGTAGTGGAAGCGAAGGAGTGGAGGCGGCGATTAAGTTTGCGCGCGCTACAACTGCGCGAAGTGGAATCGCGTATGCGAAAAGCAGTTTTCATGGTTTGACAAACGGCGCGCTCTCGCTGATGAACGATGCCTTTTGGCGGGAACGATTTGGCCCTCTCCTTAATGACACGACCGGAATTCAATTTGGCGATATTCAGGCTCTGGATCAGGCACTTAGCGGAAAAGCCCAAGCGGCCTTTGTGGTTGAGCCGTTACAAGCTGAGGGCGGCATCCAGGTTCCGACGCGCGCCTATCTACAGGCGGCTCAGAAGTTGTGTCGAAAGACCGGGACGCTTTTAATTTTCGATGAAGTGCAGACGGGAATGTTTCGCACCGGAACTTTTCTAGCCGCTCACCAATTTGAGGTTGAGCCCGACATGGTTATTTTGGCAAAGGCGCTGAGTGGCGGCCTCATGCCGGTTGGCGCGGTGTTGATGACGGAGAAGATTTACCGCGCTGTTTTCTCATCGCTAAGACGTGCGATCGTTCATACCTCGACCTTCAGCGAAAACAGTTTATCGATGCGGGCCGGACTGGCGGCGCTGGACGTTCTCGAGCGCGAAGAACTGGGAGTGCGCGCGCTTGCACTTGGTGAAGTTTTTCGCGCCCAATTGCGCCGCGCGCTGGCGCCTTTCGATATGGTGAAAGAAGTTCGCGGAATGGGATTGTTGAACGGTATCGAATTCGTGCCTCCGAAGAAACTGGCATTCAGGGCGTTATACGAAACATTCCGTAAAGTTCATCCGGCGATGTTTGGGCAAATTGTGGTGATGCGAATGTTTCGCGAGAAGAATATCCTTACGCAAATCTGCGGAAATAACTTTATGGTATTGAAAGCTGCGCCACCTCTTACCGTGAGCACTCAGCAATTAGACGAGTTTGTAGATGCAATACGCGGCGTGGTGGAGATGGCGGAGACTTCTCCAGTGTTCTGGACAGAAGCTCTCGGCATGATGCGCCGCTCGGTAAATATTTAGCCTTTATGCGAGGTCTAAGGTTTCAAACGGCGGGCTTTACTTCAGGGACAAAGATGCTGCGAAAACATCCGGTGAACGGCGTTGGGATTGCGGCACTGGTCGCTGTCCTCGGTTTTGGCGTCGTCGCCGCACGTGGACAGACTGCCACGCTCGTCCCGACAGAAGTCGTATTAAAGATTAATCCCGACAAAACAACCTTGCACTGGACGCTTGACACTTCGCTACACACCGTCCACGGGACTTTCTTTCTAAAGGGCGGCACGTTCCACTTCAATCCGGCGACGGGCGATGCCGGTGGAGAAATTGTTGCGATCGCTACGAGTGGCCAGAGCGGGAATGGCCCGCGCGACAAGCGCATGCACAGAGAAATTCTGGAGACGGCTAAATATCCTGAAGTAGTCTTTCGCCCGAAACATGTTTACGGGAACGTCAGCCGCTCAGGGCCTTGCGATGTGAAGGTGAGTGGCACGATGTCTATCCATGGCTCTGATCACGAGATGACTGCGGGTGTACATGCCGAACTGACTGGCGATCATTGGGCGGGTACCGGCACATTTGAGGTCCCTTACATAAGCTGGGGAATGAAAGAGCCCAGCAACTTCTTACTGAAAGTAAAACCGGTCGTGAACATCGAACTCGAAATGGCTGGTGCAGTAGCGTCCCAATGAGGTTGTGGAATTCTCTGACGAAGTGAGCCCGACCTCCCATCTATTCCTTACATTTCTCAGGTACGCTCCCGATGGTTCAGAGCGGCCAACTGGGCAAAGATCGTTAAAGATGTGTACTTTTCCGGAGGATTAAAGAATGAAATCATTTTTAGCGGGACTGGGAGTCGGCGCTGCGGCGGCTGTTTTATTTGCGCCCGTGAAGCGCGAACAGACGCGAAACATTCTCTGGAGGCGGGTTTCGGGGATTAAGGAAACGATTAAGGCAAAGGGCGATGAGATGACGGCTACCCCTCGATCAAACATGCTCAATTTCGAGAGCCAAAGGGCGTCCGATAAAGCTGCGGCGGCGGGACAAGATGCTGACAGCAAAGCGATTGCTGAAGTTCTCAACTCGGCCGACCGGCATGAACTCATGAGCGTCAACGGAATCGGCAAGACCACCGCCACCCGAATCATGAAGCACCGTCCCTATTCTTCTGCCGAAGAAGTGCTTGATGAGGGCGTATTGCCGGAAGAAACGCTAGAGCATGTCAAAGACGAACTACTGAGAAAAAAGCGGGAAAGTGCTTAGGTGCCCTAAGTCTTTGGCCGCAAAATACGTGGCATCAACCTGCTTTTTTTGGCTTGCGATGAACTTTTAAACGGAATTTGAATTCGAGAGGGCGGCTGGTCTTTATGAGACGCCCTCTTTTTTATAGGTTTTCTTTTTACTCGCTTTTCTTGCTTATGTTCTCCGCACGGTGTTCTGGGCTCCAGGAAATGGATTATTAAATCTACCAATCGGGAGTCTCACAACTACTACCGCACAGAACCCTGACAAGAACGGTCTGCTCGGCCATAGCATCCAAGTTAAACCTTACTGTTAATGCGAGGAGGCGATGATGTTAAAACCGGCGAGTGATCCTTTAAAAAATGATCCAGACCGTAGCAAGGGAGCGGAGGAGCCGGATAGTCCCGATCAGGCGAGCAATAGTTCGTTGGCTGGCCAGCTTGGCCACCGCAAGCCAAACGGTACGCCGCCCAGCACAGGCTCGGAGCAAGAAGGAGCAGACACCGATTTTCCGGAGCCCAGCGAGAGCCCTGAGCACTCGTTCGAAGGCGAGGGCAAGGAAACTGGAAGTTAGCGAAGGTGGAAGGACTTAAAAAACGCCTCGACCATCCGCCGGGACGGTTGTGCTTCAAAATCAGGAAGCCGTTATTTTTTGGAGACTTCCAGCCGCAGTCCCTCAATCAATAGCCGAAGAAGTTTTTCAATGAAGCTTGAGTCGCTTCTTCCAGTTCTTCATCTACATTTCTTTAGACCGCAACTAATGAGAAAAAACAGGAGCACAGATGGCGAGAATGAAGGCAGTCCAAGTTGGCAAGGCGGGCGGTGATTTTGAGATCGTTGAACGAGAGATTCCTGAACCAGCTCGCGGCCAGGTCCGAATAAAAGTGGAGGCCTGCGGCATCTGCCACAGCGATGCGCTGGTCAAGGAAGGCCATTGGCCGGGGATTAAATATCCGCGAGTCCCGGGACACGAGATTGCCGGGCGCATCGATGCCCTGGGCGCGGATGTCACCAATTGGAAAGAAGGGCAACGCGTTGGGGTTGGTTGGCATGGCGGCCACGATTTCACCTGCAAGCCCTGTCGCCGCGGAGACTTCATCAATTGCAAGACCGAAAAGATTACCGGTATTACGCACGATGGCGGGTACGCCGAATACGTGGTCACTCCCGCGGAAGCGGTCGCGGCGATTCCCGAAGGCCTTAACGCGGCCGACGCCGCGCCTCTGCTATGCGCCGGCATCACGGTATTCAATTCACTTCGGCACTCCGGAGCGCGCGCGGGAGATTTAGTTGCCGTTCTTGGTATCGGCGGCCTCGGCCACCTCGGCGTGCAGTACGCGCGGCAGATGGGGTTCCGAACGATCGCTGTAGGTCGTGGAAAGGATAAAGAAGAATTGGCGCGCAAACTCGGCGCTTATGAGTACATCGATTCTTCTTCGGGAGACCCGTCGCTGGCTTTGCAGAAGCGCGGAGGGGCGCAAGTGATTCTCGCAACCGCACCCGATTCCAAATCGATGTCGCAACTCTCGGGCGGACTTGCTCCAGGCGGCAAATTGCTTGTTGTTGGCGCCAGCGCCGAGCCGCTTGCGATCAGCCCACTTCAGCTTATTCCGGGCTCGAGGGCCATCCAGGGATGGGCGTCAGGCATTGCTACGGATTCGGAAGACACGATGGACTTCAGCGCGCTGACGGGCGTGCGTCCGATGATCGAGAAGTATCCGCTGGAAAAAGCAGCAGAAGGTTTTCAGCAGATGATCACCGGCAAGGCGCGCTTTCGCGTGGTGCTGACAATGGGCGGCAGCTGATTCGATTTTGATTGGCTACTGAGTAGCTTTGTTAATTGAGAGTGCGGGATGCCGGGGCTTTGCTGGCTGGACGGGCCCGCGCCCGTCACCGCACGCTTTATTTTTTTACTGCAGCTCTTCCATGCACTTCGCCAAAACTTCCCTGCCTGGTCTGGTCACGGATTCTGGCAAGGTTGCCAGCGGCTGGTCAGTCAGGTTGAGCATATCGATGAAGCTGGGAGCCTTGGAGTCGATATAAAAAACTCCAGTCAACACTTCGCCCTTTTGGTGAGCCTCCATAAGACGGTGCACGGCCGCGATTCTGTCGGTGGGGTCGTATTCTTCTTCCATCTTCTTTAAGCGCAGACTTGACCCGTCGTGCATCGTTACTTCGAAGGTTGTCCCTGGATCGTAATCGACGCTGATCTCTTCGAACGAAGGCACAAACCCAACTTCATTGATCGCCTCTTCGTGCTCTTGAACGTATTTGTAAGACTTGGTCGACCCCTCGTGATCGTTAAAGGTCACGCATGGAGAAACCACGTCGAGCATGACTGTACCTTTATGCGCGATCGCTGCCTTCAACATGGTGTGAAGCTGCTGCTTATCGCCGGAGAACGATCGGCCTACGAACGTCGCCCCCAATTGAACCGCCATCGCGCAGGTGTCGACGGGTGGAAGATCGTTGACGATGCCACTTTTTAAAGTCGACCCGAGATCAGCGGTGGCTGAAAATTGGCCTTTGGTCAATCCGTAGCAACCGTTGTCTTCGATGATGTAGATGATCGGCAGATTGCGGCGCATCAGGTGGATGAACTGGCCGGCACCGATTGAAACTGTATCGCCGTCTCCGGTGACGCCGAGTGCGATGAGTGTTTTGTTGGCGAGCATCGCGCCGGTGGCGACTGAAGGCATGCGTCCATGAACAGAATTGAAGCTGTGGGCGCGGTTCATGAAGTACGCGGGACTCTTGGACGAGCAGCCGATGCCACTCAATTTTGCGACGCGCTCCGGCGTTACTCCCATCTCGTGCATGGCCTCGATGATGCGCTCGGAGATTGAGTTGTGGCCGCACCCGGCGCAAAGGGTCGTCTTGCCGCCCCGGTAGTCAATGACCTGCAAGCCGATTCGATTTGTTTTCGGCGCAGAGCTAGGAGTTGCGGCCTGTGTATTCGTCGTTCCCATACTACTTACCCTCCATCATCATGAGCTCGTCGGTCACGGAGCGGGCGTCGAGAGGCAAACCGTGGATGTGGCAGATGGACCGCAGACGCGTGACCAGTTCCGGCTGAATGTCGAGTTTGATCAGGCTTGCCATCTGCCCATCGCGATTCTGCTCGACGATATAAACGCGCGCATGGCGCTCGATGAAATCATGCACTTCGCGCGTGAACGGATACGCCCGCACCCGCAAGTAGTCGGTTTCAAGGTCGTATTCGTCTCGAAGTTGATCGCGCGCTTCGGTGATCGCCCAATGGCTGGTGCCGTAGGCGATGATCCCAATTGTTGCCTTCGCACCATCTTTGGCCTCGCTGTTCATCAGCTCGGGGCGAGGAACCGCGGAGCGCGCGGTTTCAAACTTCTTGTTGAGGCGCTCCATGTTGCGTTCGAAGTCATCGGGGCGCTCGCTGTACTGCGCTTTTTCGTTGTGGCCACTGCCGCGCGTGAAATAGGCGGCCGCGGGATGTTCGGTACCGGGCAAGGTTCGATAGCCGATGCCGTCGCCGTCGACGTCTTTGTAGCGCGCAAAACTTCCCGCTTTTTGAATATCTTCCCTGGTCAGCACCTTGCCACGATCAATTGGCTTTTCTGGATAGACGAAGGGATCGGACATCCAGTTATTCATGCCAAGATCAAGGTCGGACATGACGAATACAGGAGTCTGAAATCTTTCTGCGAGATCGAACGCGTCTTGCGCCATGCTGAAACATTCGCTGACCGAGCTTGGGAAAAGCATGATGTGCTTGGTGTCGCCGTGACTGAGAAATGCAACCGCCAACAAATCACCCTGCGAGGTGCGCGTAGGCAAGCCCGTGGAAGGGCCAACCCGCTGGATGTCCCAGACGACCGCGGGTATTTCGGCGTAGTAAGCAAGTCCCGTGAACTCTGCCATAAGGGAGATGCCCGGTCCGGCGGTCGCGGTCATGGAGCGGGCGCCCGCCCAGGATGCGCCGATCACCATGCCGATCGCCGCCAGCTCGTCCTCGGCCTGCACGATTGCAAACGTGGCCTTGCCATCAGGACCAACGCGATGCTCCTTCATAGATTCAATCATCGTCTCAACCAGCGACGAAGATGGCGTGATCGGATACCAGGTGACCACGGTGCATCCGGCAAACATGCATCCCAGGGCAGCGGCAGAGTTGCCATCGACGATGATCTTGCCTTTCGTCTTACCTTCCATGCGCTGGATGTAGTAGGGATCCCGCTTTTGGAGATTGGCGGCGGCATAGTCGCGGCCAGCTTTCGCTGCGGAGAGATTCAGCGTTGCCGCTTTTGGCTTCGTCGAAAACTGCTTGCGGATCGCCTTTTCGACTTCGGCAAAATCTATCCCAAGCAATTGCGACGCGACGCCGACGTAGATCATGTTCTTCACGAGCTTACGTAACTTGGCATCCGCGCCAACGGTTGCCGTGAGCTTGTCATAGGGAACCGGATAAAAGATCAAATCCTCGCGCAGCTTATCCAGATTCAGGGGCTCGTCATAGAGAACAGCGGCACCCGCGGCCAGAGTCTTGACGTCATCTTGCGCGGTCTCGGCGTTCATTGCGATCAGCAAGTCGATTTCTTTTTTGCGCGCGATGTATCCATCTTTATTCGCACGAATGGTAAACCAGGTCGGCAAGCCGGCAATGTTTGAGGGAAAAAGATTTTTCCCTGAAATGGGCACACCCATCTGAAAAATGCTGCGCAGCAATACTGTGTTCGAACTCTGTGAGCCTGAGCCATTCACGGTCGCGACCTGAATACTCATGTCGTTGACGACACGATTGCGCGCCGTTTGGCCAGAGGACCCATGGGGCAGGACATCTGGAGTGGCCATTTCGATACCCTTCCTCGTGAAGACTTTCAGCGAGCAAACCCGTCGGCCGGGGCATTAAGAATGATTAGAAACCTTCAAGTATATCCGGATTATACTCGTCCAAAAACGTGGTTATTTACGATGCGATTAATAACTACAAAGATATTACAAAGTCGCAAGCAGGCGAGCGGCGGATTGGGTTATGGGATGAGAGTGACTGAACCTGGTGCCGGCTGCCTGGAGTCGGAGGCAGTGGGCGTCGGCAGCGAAGTCGCGTTCTGATCATCAACAGCGGCCCGATCATCAACCACGGCCAGCTCATCACCGGCGGCCAACAAGGGCCACCCTCTCCGTAGAACGTAATCGAGCCAGGCCCCGGCCATCTGCGAGGTGAGAATGGCGGTGAGCACCAACGTCGTGTAGAAAGAACTGCTGATGATTCTTGCTTCGTAGGCGACGCTTGCCAGGACAATGCCTGGTCCTCCGCGAGCGTTCGTTGTGAGCGCTAGGTTGATCAGGTCGAGTCCCCGGAAACCCGCAAACCGCCCGGCCAGCGACACAGAAAGAATCTTGACCACGCAACTGCCGACCAGAAATACGGCCAGCATCCGCCACGAAAATCCTTTGGACAAATCAAGCTTCAATCCGACCATGGCAAAATAGACGGGGATGAAGAACCCGAACGAAACCTTTCCAATCGCTTCGAGAGCTTCGGCGAATAGCCTTCGTTTCTTGTGAATGACGGCGAAGCCCGCGAGAAAAGCGGCGAACACCAAGCTTACCTGCAGCAATCCCGCCAGCACGCAATAAGCAAACAGTACGGCCAAGGCATAGCCGACCGGAGCATGCTTGGCGAAGACGTTAACTTTCAATTTATTAATTCGTTTTACTGCCCGCGGAAAAAGCGTGAGTCCCAGTCCGAAAAAAGCAGTCGTGGCGATGAGGTGGTATGCCATCTCGCCTTTATTGAGCGCAGCCTTCCCTGCGAGCGAAGTTGCAATTGCCAGCGCGGCCCAGAGCACAATGTCTTCGAGAACCGCGACTCCGAGCACCAACCGGGCGAACCGGCTGTTCAATATTTTCAGGTCAGCGAAGATTTTGGAGATGACCGGGACAGATGTAACCGCGACTGCGACCGCCAAAATAATGATGAGCGAAAGCTTGGTTCCGGCCGGGCCAGCCAATGCCGGAGTAACGAGCCACGGCCCTAGCCCGAGACCGATTGCAAACGGAATGCCGGTGCCTACGAGAGCTAACCAGGTGACGTCTTTGCGATCTTCGCGGGTGAACAACGTGCGGGTCTCGGCGCCCGACAAGAACATAAGCAGAAGCAGGCCAAGCCAGTAGATGAAGTTGAGAATGGTCGCGTGGTGGGCGGCAGTGTCTACGAAGGAGGTTGAGCTAATCCTGATTTTTCCGAGGAGAAGCGGGCCCAAAATGATGCCTGCGAGAATCTCTCCCACGACTTTGGGCTGACGCATTCGAGTAAAGAGGTAGCCCAGAAGCTGACCGAGGCCGACTAGTAGCAGCAGAATGAGCAGAAGCGAGGTCAGGTCGGAGTTCGACATTTTCGGCTTTACGCCATCAAGTCAGATGCCAGGAAGCGGCTGGGGTTTGGCGTCCAGTCAGCGATAGAGTGAGAGATGGGGCAGACCTCGTCTCGTGAAGTTCATCCCTCTCCGGTATAAGAAAGTTCTACGACCGTGCAATCGTCGTTCAGGGGAGTTCCGCCGCAAAAGTCTGCTACGGCGGTGAATACGTCCTCCAGGGACGAACTTTTCCCTGCCACTCGTTCCAGGCGTTCGCTGTCAAACATGTCACCAACCGCGTTTTCGGCCTCGGTCACACCGTCGGTGACGAGGATCAGCCTATCGCCTCGTTTCATCTGGCAACGGTCACTCGAGTAGGTCGCTTCCGCTAGCAGACCTACGGGCAAGTTGCCGTGGGAAGGCCGAAGCACTTCGTCGCCGCAGATCCAAACGGGCGGCACGTGGCCGCAATTGACGTACTCGAGGTCGCCATCCGGACGCAAGAGGGTGACGATCATGGTCGCGTATTTTTCGCCGATATGTTTGTAGGTGAAGAAGCGGTTGATGGCATCCACGATCTCGGTAAGAGGCATGCCCGAGATGAGCTGTGAGTAGACCATTCCCTGGAGAATGGAGGCGAGAAGAGCGGCCGAGACTCCTTTACCGCTCACGTCGGCGAGCACTACCGCCAAACCCTGCGGAGTATTGACCGCTTCGAAAAAATCGCCGCCGATTTCTTTACACGACAAATTCCGTCCGTTGACTTTGGCAAACGGCACATCGGGCAGCGTCACGGCCAGCAATCGCTGCTGAATGGATGCGGCGATGGAGAGTTCCTGCTGGTAGCGGCGGCCCGCTTCTTCGGCCTGTACCAGACGGGCGTTCTCGATTAACTGCGCTGCTTCTGTTGCGATTGCGTGTAAAACGTCGCGGCTCACGCCTTTGATATCGCGCGAGGCAAATCGCGAATCAACATAGAGAGCACCCATCACATGTCCACCGGCGGGTTGGTCGGCGCGGCTCGTCTGCACCATCGGCTTGCGCAATGGAATGCAAATGATGGTGCGCAGGTCAAAGGCCACAATGCTCTTACGTTCTTTCACGTCCAGCATCTGGCTGGTATCGGTAAAGAGATATTCTTCGTTGGTGGTCAAGGCGCCTTCGAGCACGGAGCGCGAAATTGTTTTGTCGTCGAGCAGGGGCTCGCCTTTAGAAGTTCTGCCGGCGCAAAGCGAAAGGGCTCCTCGGGTGTCGCGGAGAAAAATATATCCGCGTTCGGCACGAGTAAGCTTGAGCGTTGCATCAAGCAACGTGACCAGGATCTCATCGAGTACGCCGATGGTATTCAGCTTTCTGGCCGCTTCCATAAAGAGCGTCAGTTTTTCAAGGTCGGAGGCTTCGGGGGCAATTTGAATTCCGGAAATCTGGCTGAGAAATTCTCTGGCAGTGTTGGACGTGTTGTTCAGAGGATGGAAAATCAGGTACGCAATGTCGCGGGCGCCGAATTCCAGGCGATCGTTGCGTTGCAGCTTTTGCCGGTCAATTTTTTCTCCGTTGACGTAGGTCCCGTGCTTGCTGCCCAGATCGACGACATAGAACTCTCCATTTTCAGAGACGATGGAGGCGTGTTCGCGTGATACGCGCGGGTCGGCAATCACGAGATCGCGATCCACTTTGCGCCCGACGGTATAGGGCGTGTGGTTAAGAGTGAGCGTTTGCTGTTCTTCTCCCAAAACAAAAATTGCGCTTGGAAAGACACTCGAAATACCCGAGTGCGAGGAAGTCGACATGAAAACCTGGTCTCCTGCAGCTATCGTGCCGGCAGCGGGCACGTCCAAAGCATTCTACGACGAGGCGGGCGTTGCCGGAGCATCAATCGTCGATTGGTAGCGATGAAGAAGGATCAGGAGGGCAACTGCGATGGGAATTTGGATTGTTGTCCAAAGCGGCACGGCCCAGGCGCGGTCTATTTTGTCCTCCTTCACAATGAAGGAAATTCCGGCCAAAATTGTGCTGGCAATCCACGGCCACGCAACCAGAACCATTGTCAGAACAAAGCTAACGCGGTTGAGAAGGCTATGACTTCGAATGACGGTGCGCTCACGCACTAGAACCAGTAAGGCGGGAATTAACAATACTTGATTATATTGAGCAGAAGTGGGGATCATGAGAACAGTTACGGCAAGCAGCAGGGTTGCGGTAAGAATGAACTCGGGTTTGTTCGCTGGATGGTGGCGAGCACGCCAGCCAACGATCACCGTAGCTGCGAGCGCTACCAGCTCCAATAACCAACTGAGCGGCGTTCCCAGAAAATTGTCCGTTACCGATGCGGCTCCCGTGTAATTTTGATAATCGCGGATGCCTTGCCAGAAATGCTGTACCCAGTGCGGCAGGTACCAGTCAGATAGGGTTATCAAAACCGCCAGCGAAATTGCGAATGACGCCGCCCATTGGTAGCGCCGTCGCCAATCTGCAATCGTCCAAATTGTAAGCCACAGCAGGAGCAAGACCGTAAGCTGCGGCTTGATGGTCGCTGCCGCGAGAACGATGCCAGCCAGCCACGGGTAATCCGAAATCAAAAGGGCTAGCGCGAGCGCCAGCAGTCCGGCCACCAGCAGACTCATTTGTTGCAATTGCAGTCCTTGTATTGCTGCAATGCTGCTTAAACTCAAACCGACTACGCTCAACTGCGCAACTGGCGAAAGGTCCCACTTCAGCAGGCGCAGCCAAAGTATGACGCTGGCGACAGTAACGAAAGCGAGCAACCAAAAAAATAATCGTTGAATAGGGGCGAATTCGTAGTAAACCGTCGGCGCCAGAAAAAAGGCCACATAAAGTGGGTAGGCGAATCCCGCCTTGTCTTTTGGATCGTTTGCTCGTGTCGAATCAAGCGGCCTGCCGTAATAACCGGCTTGAATTTCGCGCGTGACCTCAGCGCTGTAGGGATCGCGTCCGTTCAGAAGGAATTCCTTCGCGCCCAGCCATCTCGGGTAGAGGTCCGATAGATTTCCGCGTGGTTGCTGGCGCAGGCTCGCTTCCCGCACCTGGTGAACCACCACCACCCTCTTAATGTAAGACCACCCGCCCGCAAACACGATTACAGTGAGGACCAATATCCAAATCTGCGAATGAATTCCACGTTTCGAAATCAGGCAGGCACCTCGGCGGGAGGAGGCGTCCGAAGCATTCTGATCAGAATCCAAATCAGCACGAGTGAAAACAAATAAAAAGATTCGGCATAAAGCCAAAGGAAAACATAAAGCGGTGTCAGAAATAGAAGAGCCGTTAGAAGAGCGATTTGTATTTCCCTGCGTGTTCCCTCGCCTTTCACGGTTGCAAAAACAAGGAGAAGCGCGGTCGGCAAGATAAGAGTTAGGTCGTAAACAAGGGAGTGGAAATTAACGAGGATTGTAGTCACGACCGCCAGGCTGGACACGAATAGGATCGAATCGCTGCCCTTTACGACCCTGCGCAACGAGAAGAATAATACGAGCAGCGACGAAACAATGACAAGAATATGCGCGGGCCGCCCGATGGCGGAGATTCCCGGTATCGTCAAAATCAAACCGCGGAGATTCGGCACTGCCTCGGGTCCGTAAGCGCGGGCCTTGGTCGCTTCAAGGCGTAACACGAAGCGGACGTAGTTTATAGGCCCGTTCCATCCCATTAACCATACGGTAACCAGACCGAGCAGCGCGGCCACGGGCGCAAACCCCAGCAGTATTCTCCACCGTCGAAAGGCCAGAATCACAACCACCGGAACGGCAAATTGAGGCCGGAACAGGCCGAAACCAAGAAGCACACCCGCCATCTCATCATTTCCACGATCGAGCATGACGATCGCCAGAACAAAAAGCACAAGCAGCGCTATGACGTCTTGCCCTTGAATCATGGCCATCGCTGCTGGGAAAAAAGCCACCCCACCGATGGCGAGAATCTCCGCGGGGACCACTGAGAACTGCGGGACCTTGGTTTTCAGTACAAAGGCACTTGCAGCGAGCATGATCAGGTTGAGCAGCGTCCATGTCAGATATGCAGGCCAATAACCCAGAAAGGTGAAAGGCACGAAAAAAAGAGCCTCGAAGGGGGGATGATTGAAGGGCAGCGGCCCGAGCCGTATAGGGACGTTAGTGAACAACTGCTGGGTGCGAAATTGCGTGGCTAAATCGTACAACGAAGCAGCATGCCCGCTTCTCACCAGCAAGGCGCCGGTGTAGAAGATGGTGAAGTCTTGATACCCATTCCGGACTTTGGGAATTAGTTGAAACGCGAGAATAAAGTTACACAGAGTCATCGCCAGCAGAAAAACAACGACGAACTTCTTTCGTTTTAGCGTGTTCAGTGTCATGTCTAGCTCTGGACGAATTGATTCTATAATCGCTTGCGATGATCAACGCCGGAAATCGTGGTGCGCAACGTCACGCCACTTTTGCAGGCATCGTTCTTTTCGGGTTGCTGGCGATGACGGCGCGCAATGCCATCGACCCCGATCTTTGGTGGCATCTGCGGACCGGCCAGTGGATCATGGAAACCGGGCAAATACCACACTTCGACCCATTTTCATTCACGCGCGCGGGAGCACCCTGGGTATCTCACGAATGGCTAAGTGAGATCGCGTTCTTTGAACTCTGGAAGCATCTTGGCTGCACCGCACTGATTATCTTTTCGTCGATTGTTACGAGCGCCGGATTCATGCTTCTCTACGCTCGTTGCAAGAGCCGGCCGCATTGGGCAGCGGCAGCTACCACCCTGGGGGCGCTGGCGGCCGCGCCGACCTGGGGCGTGCGCCCGCAAATGTTTACCTTCACCTTCACTGCGTTGCTGCTTTGGCTGGTTGAATCTGGGGAGCAGAAACCTAAATTTCTCCTCTGGATTCCCGTCGTTTTCCTGCTGTGGCTGAACTTACATGCCGGCTTTGCGCTGGCTCCGGCCTTGCTTATCGCCTACGGCGTGGGGCTCTTATGCGAGGTTGCCCTCGGCGGCACCGGCTGGGCAGATGTGCGGCCGGTGATCCTGCGCGTCAGCCTGCTTCTTGTTGCGATGGTTGCGATTGTGCCACTCAATCCGAGCGGCGCACAACTTTTTAGATATCCTTTTACGACTCTAAGTTCGGCGGGCATGCGGTCTTACATCAGCGAGTGGTTCTCGCCCGATTTTCATCGACTGATCTATACGCCGACGATTCTGCTGTGGCTCGTGCTCGTGGTCGCTCTCGCGTTTTCCTCGAGGCGGCCGAAGATGCGAGTGCTGCTGCCTCTCTTTTTGGCGGGAGCCGCCTCACTCGACGCCGCCAGGCACATTCCTATTTTCGTTTTGCTTGCAGTGCCCGTCATTGCCACCATCCCCGATCGATGGCAGCCACTGGTGCCCGGGAGAGTAGAAATTCGGTTCGAGCGCCTCCGACCGCTGTTTGACATTGGAGTTGTAGTCCTGATCGCGGCGTTTGCGTTATCTAAGTGGGTCATCCTGGGCCGTCATCAGGCAATCCGTGAAGCCGAGATCTATCCTGAGTCCGCCATCCAATCGCTAATCTCTGCCAAGTCTAGGGGTCGGATTTTCGCCTATTACGATTGGGGAGGATACGTGATATTGAAGCTTTATCCAGATTGGCGAGTTTTCGTGGATGGCCGTGCTGACCTGTACGGTGACGACGTGATGCGGCAGTTTGAAAGGACCGTCGAACTCCACAACGATTGGAAGGCTACCCTTGACTACTGGAGAGTCGATAGCGTGCTGCTGCCACCGTCATGCGCGCTGACCCAGGCACTTTTGATCGATTCAGATTGGGAGAGCGTTTTTTCCGATGCACGGGCAGTCATATTCATTCGCAAGCGCCGGGCGTAGGCCCCGCACTATCAGCCACCGGGCCAATGGGACCGTGGCAAAGTGAGCGTTTCTGTACAAAAAAGCGAAAAAATGTTCCCGGATTGGTTCCTTATCTGCGAAACTAGGAGCAATCTTGTCACTCCCCACATTCTTACCGAATGGGGAAGGAATCTCGAATCAGACATTTGAATCAGTGAAAGGGGTCATATATGGCTGAATTGGTCAAGGGTTTGTTGTGCGCGGAAGAGGGCCAGGACATCGCGGAATATGCCGTGATGCTCGCGGTGATTCTAGTAATCGTTATTGGCACGGTGCGCCTCATCGGCGGCAATGCCAACAATGTCTTCTCGTCTGTGGCTAGCCAGGTCGGCCAGTAGTCGATTCCTGCGCGCTTAGCGAAGAGAAATCGTGATCGGGCGTTGACGCAACGGTTTGGACTGCCCCGTTTAAGTGATCCGCGCCTAAACTTGTCGGAAGGAAGAGAATGCATCGAAGCCGATTGTTGATGATCGGAGGACTCGCTCTCGCTGTTGGACTTCTGGTCAGCTATAGCGTCTACAACCGCCTTCGACTTTTTTCAGGGCAGGGTGTTGAACCGGGCGTGACGGTTCTGGTTGCCGCGAGCGATATTCAGCTTGGGGTAAAAATTAGCTCTGACAATGTTCGGCCCGTCACTGTTCCCCAATCGGCGGTGCCTCCAAACGCCTACACTTCAGCCCGCGAGGTGTTGGGGCGGAGTGTAATCTTTCCCATCAGTAAGGGGGAATTCCTGCTGCCAAGCAAATTAGCGTCGCTCGAATCAGGGAATGGTTTGCCATCGCTGATTCCTACGGGGATGCGTGCTGTTTCGGTTCGGGTCAATGACGTTGTTTCAGTAGCCGGCTTTGTTCAACCCGGCACACGGGTTGACGTTCTTTCCACGGGCACTAGAAGTGGAGGGAACGATAGCCAGACGACAACTGTGCTCGAGAACGTCGCGGTAATGGCGGTGGGCAAGAGTTTGGATCGAAATTCCGAGGCGCAACCGTCTCCTGTGATCACGCTGCTGGTCTCGCCGGACGACGCGCAAAAACTTGCCTTAGTTTCTCAGGAAGGGCGTATCCAACTCTCCTTAAGAAATCCGCTGGACACGAAGAAGGGGGCAATCGGCGCAACCAGAGCGAGTTCGTTATATGTTGGGGACACGCCGCCGCCGACCGAATCGAAGCCCCGGGCCAAAAGAACAATCGCCAAAGCAACACCGCCAGCCAATGCGCCGTACGCGGTCGAGATGATCCGCGGCAGTAAACGGGACGAAACAAAGTTTTGAGCCGTTTTTGCCACTTGAGAGCGCAATCCAGATAAATTATGGTTGTGCGGTTCAGCTTTACTCCAGACCCCATGCTTGCATCCCCTCAGAGGCTCGAATTCATGAAAATCTTTACACTCGCCGTTGCCGTCGTTTGTCTAGGCGCATCGACGATGTTTGCGAGCCCAACCGAAGCGGAGAATAAATCCGCAACCAGCGTCTCCGCCCAAACTACAGCGCAGGCTACCGAGTCGGCGCCGCCGGCGCAGACGACGGCGCCGCCCCCGAGCGCCCCGGGGGTAACGGCGGGAGCGGTTCCCCTGCGAGTGATGGTCGGCAAGTCTCTCTTGATTAACACGACGGAAAGATTGAAACGCGTCTCGGTGACCGATCCGTCCGTCGCGGATGCCTTAACCATTACTCCGACCCAGGTGCTGGTTAATGGCCTTGCCCCTGGTGAAGTCTCCCTCCTCATATGGGATGAACTCGAGCGTAGCCGCAGTTTCGACCTTAGAGTCGATGACGACATCACGGCCGCAACCGAGGAGATGAACCGACTCTTTCCGGATGAGCGCATATCGGTCACCCCCTCGCGATCGGCGATTGTGCTCTCCGGCCACGTCACCACCGAAGATGTAGCCAAGCACGCAGGATCGCTCGCTACTGCTTACTCGAAAAATGTGGTGAACGTGCTTACGTTTGGCCCAGTCGGAGCGGATGAAGTGCTGCTGGAAGTTAAATTCGCGGAAGTAGATCGCTCGGCGCTATCGCAGGTGGGCTTCAATCTATTCTCGACCGGTGCGGCCAACACCATCGGAACCTCTACTACAGGGCAATTTGGCTCCATCAATCCTGGGACAATCACGAATCCAACGAACAGCAACGGAACCGGAACAACTTCCGCCATCCCGACAATTACCAACGCTTTGAATATGTTTTTTTTCAATCCCCAGGTTCATCTGGGGTTGGTCATTGAAGCGTTACAATCGCATAATCTGCTGCAGATTCTGGCTGAACCCAATCTGGTTGCGTTGAACGGCAAAGAGGCGAGTTTTCTTGCTGGCGGAGAATTTCCCTTCCCGGTCGTGCAGCCGGGGACGGGCGGAGTTTCAACCGTTACCATTCAATTCCGGGAGTTTGGCGTGCGTCTGAAGTTCACGCCCATCATCCAACCGAACGGCAACATTCATCTGCATGTAATCCCCGAGGTCAGCACGCTAGATTTTGCTGATTCAGTTACCGTCTCCGGTACAACGATTCCCGCAATCAGCACGCGCAAGGCTGACACCGAATTCGAAGTGCAGGACGGGCAGAGTTTTGTTATCGCCGGTTTGATGGACAATCGCGTTACGAAAGTGGCAAATAAATTTCCCTTCCTTGGCGATATTCCAATCATCGGAACATTTTTTAGAAGCAAGAGCGATCAAAAGAGTAATTCTGAATTGATGGTTCTTTGCACGGTGCGCAAGATTGCACCCTCAGCACAAAATCCGATACCGCCCGCGGCCCCGGAGCCGTTTATGGATAGAGGCGCGTTCGATAAGAAGAAAGACAAGCGTTTACCGTAGGGCCTCCAAGATCTCAACGATGTGGTGGGGACACTTAGAAGGTGGTAAAGAGTCATGCCGGAATTGTCAGTAGCGGTATTCGCCACCGACAACGACCAGCGTGCTGTGCTGCAGGTTCTGGTGGATGGAACGAGCGTCGCCCGTAGTGTCTGCAGCAATTCGAGCATGCCGCTGGCGGCGAATGATCCCGTCATTCGCAAAACCCAGGCCTTCGCTCCTGACGTTATTGTCGTCGATATGCCCGGCAACGATGTCGCGACGGCCCTTCGCGCCATTGAATTTCTGCGCCAGGAAATTCCGGACGCCGCGGTATTCGCCATCGGTCCCATGACGCAACCGCAACTCATCGTGAGCGCGATGCGAGCGGGAGTGCGTGAGTTCATCGCGCGACCTACGAGCACCAGTGATCTGCTCGATGCATTCGTGCGCCTGACGGCAACCCGCCGAAAGCCGAGCCGGGACAATTCTCGCGGAAAAGTATTTTCGGTCGTCAACGCCAAAGGTGGCAGCGGAGCCACGACCGTAGCTGTCAATCTGGCGCTAGCTCTGCAAGTGCATCACAGCACCGCGCTCGTCGATCTTGCTCCAATGGGGCATTGCACGCTGCATCTGAATCTCAGGCCGTCGTTCACGGTGGGGGACGCGGTGACTAACCTGCATCGGCTCGATTCTTCCCTGTTAGAAAGTTTCATGGTTCGCCACGACCGCGGCCTGCAGGTTCTTGCAGGGTCAAGTTTCCCCTCGATCGTTGAGCAATCAACCTCGGACATCGCACGTCTATTCGACACCATAGTCGGCATGTTTAAGTACGTGGTAGTAGACGTATCTTCTCGCTTGGATAGTGCAACTCACCTCGTCAGCAATCTGTCGGAGAAAATTTTGTTGATCGGGCATACGGACGTAGCCTCGTTATGGAGCGCAGGCCGGGTGGCGCAATACCTGGGTGACACGGGATCGCGAGACCGTTTCGGGTTGGTGTTGAACCGCTATCGCAAGATTGCTGGGTTTGATGAACGTCAGGCAGAAACGGCTATAGGATCGCCCATTCTGTGGCGTATTCCCAACCAGTACGTTGCGGTGTCGACGGCAATCGATTGCGGAGTCCCTCTAATGGATCAGGGAAACTCAGAGATTTCGCGCTCCATAGCCGGACTGGCTGACCACCTGACGAAAGATGATTTGGACGTAAAACGTAAGGCTTGGTCGCTTTTCAAGACCGTTTAGGTACTAAACCAACTAGACTGGTAACCGGCGACGGGGGCGAAGTTCAAAGCGAAGTGCAATAAGAAGTGCGCCGTGTGGTTTAGAAAATATGGCTAATCTGCAAACTTTCGAACGCGGCGATTACCAGCAGGTTAAGTCTGACCTGCATCGCAAGATTCTCGACCGCCTTGATCTGGAGAAACTCGGACGCACCACCAGCGACTCCGCGCGCGACGAAGTTCTTGTTCTTATTCGTAGTTCAATCAATAGTGAAGCTGTTCCTTTAAGTTTTACGGAGCGCGAGCAACTTTCGCGGGAAATTCTCGATGAGATTTTCGGCTTAGGCCCACTTGAGCCGCTTCTCAAAGATCCGACCGTGTCGGACATACTGGTGAACCGATTTGACCGCGTTTATGTGGAGCGCGGGGGAAAGCTTGAAATCACGGGCCTGAAGTTCAAAGACAACCAGCACCTAATGCAGATTATCGATCGCATCGTCTCGCGCATCGGCCGGCGGGTTGACGAATCATCGCCCATGGTCGATGCCCGCCTGCAAGATGGATCGCGTGTCAATGCCATCATTCCTCCATTGGCTCTGGATGGGGCTTGCCTCTCGATTCGACGTTTCGGGCGCGATCCGATTACGGCTCGCAACATGCTCGATAATCGGTCACTGACTGAGCCGATGCTGGAATTGCTCTCCGCCATGGTGAAGGGGCGACTGAACCTGATTATTTCCGGCGGCACGGGCGCAGGCAAAACCACAGTTTTGAACGTTCTTTCCGGTTACATCCCGAATTCCGAGCGAATCGTAACCATCGAAGACGCGGCCGAGCTCCAGCTCAAGCAGGAGCACATTGTTCGCCTTGAAACGCGTCCCCCAAACATCGAAGGCAAAGGTTCCGTGCGGATGCGGCAACTTGTGATCAATAGTTTGCGAATGCGGCCTGACCGTATCGTGGTTGGCGAGGTGCGTGGTGAGGAAGCTTTTGACATGTTGCAGGCAATGAACACGGGTCATGAAGGTTCCCTGACCACGGTGCACGCGAACTCTCCGCGCGACGCGCTAGCTCGTATTGAAAATATGGTTTCGATGGCAAACCTGAATATCCCGGAGCGCGCCATCCGCCATCAGATTGCGAACGCCGTGCATGCCGTGGTTCAAGTGGCGCGCTTGTCGGATGGGACGCGCAAAATTATCACGGTTTCGGAAGTGACGGGAATTGTCGACGACATGATCATTTTGCAAGACATCTTTATCTTCGAGCGCAGCGGAGTGGACGAGAGCGGCAAAGTCCGAGGCGTGTTCCGTTCTACCGGCGTCGCGCCGCATTTCGCCGAACGTTTGGCGACTGCTGGATGCCGTCTAAGCCCTGCGCTGTTCGAATCGCGGATGGAGGTGTAGGGCTTGTCGATTTTCATCCTCGCGATTCTGGTTTTTATCGTTGTCACGCTACTGGCGTTCGCAGCCATTTCCCTTTTCGATCAGCGAAAAGCACAGTCCCGAGTCCTGCGAAACCGCCTCTCGAACGACCAAGTTCGCGATGCTACAGCGGTTGGAGATCGCGCAATTTTGCGTGATGAATTGCTGAGCGGCATCCCCGCGTTTGACAGTTATCTGCGGCGCTCGGATCGGGTTTCAGAACTGCGAAAAACTCTTGCTCAGGGCAACGTTGACCTGAGGGCCGGCAATTTCCTGATGCTGTGCGCCATCTCAGCAGTTGTGTGTGCCTTACTAGCCGCGGCTTGGGGGGGCAATTTGCTTTATGGCTGGCTTGGCATACTGGTGGGATTTTTTATACCGTATGCCTACGCGTCACATCTGCGATCGAAGCGATTTAAGAAATTTGAAGAGCAATTCCCCGCCGCAATCGATACCCTGGCGCGCGCGGTCCGGGCGGGACACGCCTTCACTACCGCCCTTGAAATGATTGCG
>JANYKL010000113.1 GCA_025361625.1 Acidobacteriaceae bacterium | reverse complement strand
CAGCGACAGTGGCTTGATCTCTCCATCCCAGTAAAGACCGGAACAAAAGTGGCCGAGAATTCAAACTCGCCGGTAACCTATGCCGATGCCGGCGTGAGCATTGACCGCGGCAATCGGACGAAGCAGCGCATAAAATATATCGCGCATAAGACTTTTACCAAAGGTGTGCTTAGCGAGATCGGCGGCTTTGGAGGACTGTTTTCGGTCGACAAAAAATATGTTGATCCCGTTCTCGTCTCCAGCGTTGATGGCGTCGGCACAAAATTGAAAGTGGCGTTCGAGATGAACGTGCATCACACCATCGGTGCCGATCTCGTGAATCATTGCGTCAACGACATCGCTGTGCAAGGCGCAGCGCCGCTCTTCTTTATGGACTACTTCGCTACCGGGAAACTCGACGCGGAAGTTGTGGAAAGAGTTGTTGGGGGACTCGCGGAGGCGTGCAAACATAACAATTGCGCGCTAATCGGAGGCGAGACTGCCGAGATGCCTGGGTTCTATCCCGACGGAGAGTACGATCTCGCCGGATTTATCGTCGGCGTTGTCGAGCGCGAGCACATCATCAGCGGAAAAGATATTCAGATTGGCGATTGCCTGTTGGGATTGCCTTCCAACGGATTGCACACCAACGGATATTCGCTGGCGCGAAAGCTGCTCTTCGAAGTTGCTGGCTACTCGCCAGAAACATTTGTCAGCGAAATTAAAAATAAAGTGGGCAATGAACTGATGCGCACGCATCGCAGCTATTGGTCGGTGGTGCGCAAGCTAATTGCGGGAGAATGTGTCGCGGGATTGGCCCACATCACCGGCGGCGGCATTACCGAGAACTTGCCGCGGATTCTTCCGAAAGGGACTTCGGCGGTGATTGAAGTTGGAACCTGGCCAGTGCAGCCCATTTTCGATCACCTGCAAAAACTGGGTAATGTTCCGAAGGAAGAAATGCTGCGCACTTTCAACATGGGGCTCGGCATGCTAGTTGTGGTGCCCGCCAAGAAATTTAAGAAAGCTCAAACGCTGCTCGAACGCGCGGGCGAAAAATTCTACAGCGTGGGTCGCATTGTCAAAGGCGACCGCAAAGTGGTATTCAGCTAGGGCGCGCTTGAAGAACCTCGGCATTCTTCTCTCCGGACGCGGCTCCAACTTCACAGCCATCGCAGACAATATCGCAGTTGGCACGCTCGCTGCGCGCATCTCGGTTGTCATTTCGAACCGTAGTGACGCGCAGGGCATTGAGGCAGCGCGGCAACGGCGCATACCAGCCATCGTTCTTCCGTCGAAAGGCAAACCGCGCGAAGAACATGATCGCGCTACCGTAGCCGCGTTGCGAGATCACAACGTCGATCTAGTCTGCCTCGCCGGATATATGCGGCTGCTCTCACCCTGGTTCGTGCAGCAATTCCCGCATAAAATTCTTAATATTCACCCCTCGTTACTGCCGGCGTTCCCAGGTTTGGAGGCGCAACAGCAGGCGTTTGCCTTCGGCGTGAAGATCGCGGGATGCACAGTTCATTTCGTAGATGAAGAATTGGATCACGGCCCCATCATTGTGCAGAAAAGCGTGCCAGTACTCGATTCCGATGATGAGCACACATTAGCTATGCGCATCCTGGAGCAGGAGCACCTCGCCTATACCGAAGCAATCAAAATTGTTTCGGAAGGTAAGTTCAAGATAGTTGGGAGAAGAATCGTTCGCTAATCCTGCTTGTCAGCTTCTGTTGTCATCCCGGGTTCTTATTCCGTCTAAGCGAAAAGCGTATGCAAATGGCTGTGCCAGCAGATAGCAACCCGCCGTCACGAATTTTGTGGCCCACTTGCCATTGGCCTGCACGCCCCAGGAGGCGGCGAGCCATGGCTCTACATTAAGAGTTCTTTCGGGCCTCGGGTGATCGGGTGCTGCATGACTTCCAGCTCGTTCTTAACCAGATTAAGTCCGTAGACGCATTGCTCGAATGACTCGGAGAGCTTCGAGAACAGGGGCGCTACCTTCGCATATTCGAAATTTTCAAATTTCGAAACGATATAGTAGCTTTCTTTTCCGGCCTTAACCCAATCGACAAAGTTCTCAACTCGTTGCCGCCGCAGACGGTAGTGATTGATGCTTTCGGGAAACATCCCGGCAAAAAATAGAGTGTAGTCGCCGATGTGTTTGCGAACCTGGCGCTCGCGATCAAAAGAAGGAGCGGGGCCATAGACTGGGTCTGATTCCACCAGCATCTCGCCTACATCCTGCAAGGGCTTGCCGGCTCCGTTCCGGATCTTCAGCAGTTGATCCCAGTCGCAAAATTCAGCAAGAAGTTGTGCGACATAATTCACCACTTGCGGGTCTCGGATTCCAATCTCCTGCGCGTAGTGCCGGCCCACCAATTCAATGAACAGCTGCTGTAAAGGATGCTCCTCCGGAATCATGTTCGGCCCCTTTCAACTTGCGTCGTTGCCGCCTTAATGTGTTATCGGAACAAAGGGTCACGCTGATTAGGTATCCTGTTCCGACGACGGTACCAGCCGCAAGTAACTAACGAACCACATGGGCATTAGACGTTCGCGGCAAGCGCAGCGTTGCCGCAGGCTTTTGGCACACGCCCACGGTGATTGCTAATCTCGAAGCTGCTGAGCCTTCCCGAACTTGAGTTGAATTTCGCACGCAGTCGGAGCATCTTAGATGTTCATGCACGATGCAATGCGTCCGCTGGAGGCCAAAGTGAAGAGACTGAATATTGCGACGGGGACACCGTGGGAGCCCGTAGTGGGCTATTCGCGCGCGGTCCGAATTGGTGCTCAGGTTTTTGTGGCTGGGACCACCGCTACTGGCCACGACGGCAAATTGGTGGCAGGCGACGCTTATGCGCAAGCCCACCAGGCACTCAAGAATATCGAGCGGGCATTGACGCAAACGGGAGCTTCCTTGAAGGATGTTGTGCGCACCAGGGTATTTTTGACCAATATCGCCGATTGGAAGCAAGTTGGGAAGGCGCACGGAGAATTCTTTCGGGATATACGGCCTGTGAGTTCGATGCTAGCGGTTTCGGCCTTGGTATCTCCGGAGATGCTGGTGGAAATCGAAGCCGATGCGGTGGTGGTACCTGGCGATTGAAGAAAAAACGGCGAAGGCCATGAACCCAAGCCTCCGCCGTTTGTACTAGCTTTTGACTACAGGCAAGCCTTATCGGCGACGCCCACCCTTTTTCTTGGATGACTTCTTGCTGCCCGCTTTACGTGCTGGCCTAGCGGATTTCTTTTTGGCCGACTTCTTTTTAGACGACTTCTTTTTAGCAGACGGTTTTTTGGCTGCCTTCTTCTTGACGGACCGCTTCTTGACCGCCTTCTTTTTGACTGCCGTCTTCTTGACTGCAGCTTTCTTCGCGGCAGCCTTTTTCGCGGGCGCTGGAGCCTTTTTCTTGGGAGGCGCGCCATCTCCTCGGCCGCCTTGGTTTATCCGCGATGACCCGCCGCGCTGCGCACGTGAGGGAGTCTCGGAATCCACATCTTGGTTTTCCTCGTCTCCATCTCCGCCGGAACCGACCGGCTCTTCCTCTTCTTCTTCTTCCAAATCTTCTTCCAGCGATTCGCCATAGGCGCTGCTGTCGCCAGATTCATCGGACTCATTATCCCGACCGTAAAGAGTCGGATCGTAAATGCTCATGTCTCCTCCAGTTATTTATGGTCTCCGTGCGCAACTTGCGCCCGGTGCCATGAAAATTAGGACAACTCGCCGCGAAACGATGTTCCCTCAGCCCTACGGCGCGTGATTATAGCATGTACCTTTAGGCGGAGAGTATCCAGCTTTCGCCGGCAATTTGCGAGCTATATTCATGGCGAAGAATTATTTCTCGGGAACAGCGAAAGAAACACGAATGCGAGATGAACGTGAGTGTTCTATTCGTAGGCTAGGGCATCGATCGCGTCTTTTTGGGCCGCTTTGAACGCCGGATAGAGCGCTCCGGCGAGAGCGCCTACGATGGCGATAAACGTCGCTCTCGCAATCCATCCCCCGTCCACTACCACCGGTACCAAGGGGAATTTATGGGCCAACGCCGCCCGGGCGATCAGGCTGACTGCGATTCCCAGGACGATTCCGCCAACCGCGAGCAATGCGGTTTCACGCAGCACGACATTTACCACGTATAGCTTAGACGCGCCCATCGACTTGAGGATGCCAATCTCGCGGGTGCGCTCCATGACTGCGGTATACATGGCCTGGAATATTACGATGAAACCGATGACGACGGAGATCCCGACCACCACGTTGATGAACGTGGAGAGCCCGGGATAATTGTTCGTAGTCATCATGGCGAGATAAGAAGCCATGGAGTTCGCGACGTAACGCTCCATCCCTGGAACCTGTTTTACCTCTGCCACTACGGCATCGGCGTTAGCAGGGTCGTCGAGCTTCAGGTAAAACACGGTCGCCTTGTCTTTGGCGCCTATCAGATCCTGCAACGTGTTGATGGGAACAAATTTCCGCGCGCCTTTACCGCGTTCAACGATTCCAGAGATGCGAAATTTATTATTTAGGATCTCAATCGCATTGCCCACTTTGGCGTTCTTCGATTGGGCGAACAGATCGTCGACCAGAACGTCGTTCGGACCCTGAAAAGGCCCTCCCTCAATGTAGCGGAAGCCCTTCGACATGCTCTCGTAGCTCGGCAAATCGATTCCGGCGATGATTTCAAGCGTGCCCGCCGAACTGATTTGAGTGATGACCGGGGCCACGCTTTTTACATGGGGCAATTTTTCGAGCACTCCCCGGATCTTGATCGGCATAGGAGCCCCCGTCAACCCGCTGATGAACGAAGAACCTGGGGGTAGGACGAGGACGTCCGCGCCAATTCCAGCGGTACGGGTGCGCCCATCTTGCAGCATGCCCAGCGAAAGGCCAACAATCAACAAGATCAGGGTCACTTCGAGTGCTACGGCTATCACGCTGATAAGCGAGCGCAGAGGCCTGTGCACCAAGTTCCCAACGATCATTCGATTCATCATTGAGTGTTCCCCGTAAGGAGTTGACCGAGGCGCTATTTCTGCTTGCTATCCGATGCTTTTGCCGTTCTTGGAATGGATTGGTCAAGGCGCACCACTTCGGCCCCGAAAGGCTGTTCGAGCTGAAACTGATCGTCGGTCAGTGTCCGATTAATTTCTAGTTTCACTATGCTCAGGGTGATGTCGTAATTTTCTTTCGGCCGGTCGATCTTAATGGTGCTGGGGAACATCGTCCCCGAGTAATCCTTGTAATTTTGATATTGAGCCTCGGTTGCCACATTCCCCTCCAGATCATAGATTCTCTGCTGATGCGGAAGCAGATCGCTGCGGCTGAACTGGATGCGTCGAGATAAGTACCATCCCTGCGGCCCCTTGCGGATCACCGCCAGTTCGTAATCCGGCTGGTCAACGCGATGTTTGTTCTTGTCGAGAACGCTCTCGTAACCGTTTTCAAGAACCGCAATCTCGTCCTCGCTGATCTCCGGAAGCAGCAGCGCATCGTATATGTACTGAGGACGCATGTTCTCCAGGCGCTTGTCCGGCCGATAGCTGTCTGCGGTGTTGGAGCCAAGAACAAACTTGTTCCTTGGCGGAATCCAAACCTTGAAGTCCCGCCCGTCGCTCACCATATCGAAGGCGGTGTTGCGCACAACCGGAAGCAAACCTCTCATCCGGAGCATGGAAGGCTTGCGCGCCAAGACGTATCCGCGAATCTCTTTATAGTCGGTAATTCGGCCGTTCTTGATATCTCCGGTCGAAGCGTCAATGTCAACCGTTGCCTGCATGGAATGAATCTTAGTGGCCTGGTCGTTGACGCACTGAATCAAAGCTTGCTGGGTTGCGGTCTGCAGCGGTTGGCTCGAGTACTGCCTGTCGAGCGAACGAGTGCGAAACAGGCATCCGCTAAGCGGAAAAGTAGCCAGAAACACGCACAACAGAATACCCAAACGCGATTCGGAACGATACATTCCTATGCCAATACCCACAGACTCATTACACGCATGATGATCTGACTAGTATAAGGCAGGATGCGGTTCAAGTTTAGTTGCGTGGAGGTACGGTACAAGGTACGGTACAAGATACGGTACAAGGTAAGTCAGGAGTTTGTAGCTTCCTGGCCTCGAATCGAATTGCTCGGCAAGAATCAATGTTCAGCTCCGAATGAAGCGTTAACGATTGACGTCGCAAAAGAGCTTTTATTAAATTGGGAGAAACCTCATGTCCATCTTTGGACTCATCGAATACGCCGACGCCAGCCCCGAAGTTCGCGCCGTCTACGACGACATAATGGCCACGCGCAAGACGGACTGGATCAACGATTTCTGGAAAGCCATTGCGCACGATCCCATCCTCCTCAAGCGCACATGGGAAGATATCAAGCAAATCATGGCTCCGGGCGCCCTTGACCCGCTCACCAAAGAGCTGATCTACGTTGCGGTCTCCGTCACCAACCAGTGCGAATACTGCATCGCTTCGCACACGGCCTCCGCAAAGAATAAGGGCATGACTGACGCACAGTTCAAGGAACTGATGTCCGTCGTCGGCATGGCGAATGAGAGCAATCGGCTCGTCGCCGGGTATCAGGTCGAAGTCGACGCCCGCTTCAAACCTCAGAACCAATAATGCGATCTCTACAGTCTGGCGCACTTTTTTGTAATTCCCCCAGGTTGGGGAGGTGAGAGATGGCTCGACCAAACGCGATACCAGTCGCCACTCACGGGTTTCCATTTCGTGAGGACGCCGCTTCACCGAAATCTTTGTGGTGTTAGCTGTGTTTGGGATGGAAAGCTTTACATGAAGGACACGGGGCCACAGGGAACTACGCGTTCGCTAGCGTAGGTAGACGTCGCTCCCACTCATCCAATCAGCCCGGGGCGGGCTGAAGACGTCGAAATCGATCGTGTCTTCGAGCGCTTCGGCCTTGTGGGCCATATTGGGCGGAATGGTCAGGACCTCGCCGGCATTCACCACGATTTCTTTTCCGTCGATCCAGAACTTCAGTGCACCTTCCGCGATGTAAGTCAGTTGCTCATTGGGATGGCTGTGTTCAGGCACGATGCACCCCTTCTTCAACAGAACTCGCGCTAGCATAATGTTCTGCCCTACCACGAAATGGCGGCCGAGCAGCGGATTCAGTTGCTCAACTCTAACCGCGCTCCATGGGATGTGGCGCAGTTCTGCCTTTCGCCTGGCTTGTGTGACCGTGCCTTTAAGCGCAACGGGGCTCGCGGTGCTTTTCTTTGTAGTCTTCGCACCAGATTTTCCTACCGACTTTTTTAATGTTTTCTTTCTCATATCAGTGGGCCAATGAAGGGTAGAGGCTGACGGCGGTGTCATGGAGATAGGCATGGGCCATCTCGATGGCTTTCGCGTCGGTGATTTCTCCGGAAGAAACCATCTCGGCGAGCGCTGCGGCCAAGCCTTCACGAGCGGTCTGCGCTCCGAGCCAGTAACTTTCTTCGGCGCCGAGGACCTCGTTGTACGGAAAGGAATCGGTACCGAAGGTAATCTTATCGGGGAAAGTTTCGAGCCACTGCTTGAGCGCGTCCTTAAATGCTGCCGGGTACATCACGATCTCCATCAGCGACGAATCCATGTAAACGTTCTTCATGGCCGCGAGCCAGATCGCTTCTCGCTCAAGCGGATACCCCCCGTGGATCATGACAAAAGTGGTACTAGAGTAGCGCGGATCGCGCAGGATGTTTTCGAGCTGCATGATGTTGCTCTCGGAAATGTTGAAGTAGTCGCCGATACCAACCGCGGAGTGGACGTGTACTGGAAGCTTCAGGCGTCCACCTTCGGTGACCAAGTAGCGGAAGATGAAATCCTGGAACCTGCGGTATTCGGGTTCGCTGGGGACGCCGCCTTTCGCGTATTTCTCGTAGAGAGCTTCGGCTTCTTCGCGAGTCGGGTCGCTGAAGTGCAGCGGGCGGAGATAGGCTACCTCAAACTTGATGGCGATTCCGCCCTTATTCTTCTGATTGTCTTCCAGGACTTGGCTGATGAATTTGAGGTAGTCGGCCAAACTGGCGGGCAGCGCGCTCATTTTTTCCTGTTGCATCCAGCGGTGCAACATTTTTTCCTGCAACGGAATGTAGACTTGCTGGTCGCCGTTGCGGGCACGCTCTTTCGAATTGTCGAAGGGCCACAGGAAAGAATCGACGAAAAAGACCCAGGGGAAGCGTTTCGGATCAAGGTAATCGGGCATCATGGCGCGGTTGGCGACACCGCGATCGAAGTTGAGTTTGTCGAGAAGCATGTTGAAGTAAGCGGTGCCAGGGTACTGCTTCTTCACGTCTGCTTTTTTCTTCATGAGCCATTTGGCGTGCTCAGCCGAGAAGTCATCGTAGGGATATCCCCAGAGGGCCTTCGCGGCAGCCGCGAGCTCGGGGTTGG
>JANYKL010000110.1 GCA_025361625.1 Acidobacteriaceae bacterium | reverse complement strand
CCGTCTTCCCCGGGAATGACGACAGGGGCATCACCCTGCATGTAAGCCACAAGCGAGTTTGTGGTGCCGAGATCGATTCCGACGATGTAATCAATAGCCATAGCTAAATCAAATTTGAAATTCGTAGTGGGTAATTTGGCGGACCGCTACTCGATTGCCTCATTCACATCTCGCACCAGATTCCACACGTAGTTTCTGCGGTTGAGCACGTCAACCATCTTGTCCAGGATCTTTCGGCGATTGGAATCGCTGGCCGAGTTAGTCGCGCCATCTGCCAACTGGTCCCATTTTTCCCACTCCGCCTTCAGTTCATTCAGGAGGGCGTCATGCTTTTCTTCCAGAGAAAGTTTGGCCTTGCCGATCTCTTCCAGGAGCGCAGGATCGTCTTCGCCCAGCTTTTTTTGCGTCCGCAATTCTTCGAGATGCATGTTCAGTTCGAAAACTTCTTCCAAAAGATCAGGCGGAACCACCTGCTTCTTCAGATCTCCTGATGCGCGAGCTTGTTCCGTGGCTTGCTTCGATTGCTCTTCCAGTTCCACGCCTTCGAGCTTTAAAAGATATTCGGTGCGTTTGATCGGATCTTTCAACGTCCGATAGGCATCGTTGAGCCTTGAACTCTGCTCCAGACTCCAGGAACGCTCTTTGTCTGCCGCCTGCCCAAACACGTCGGGGTGAAGTTTGCGGCTCAATGCGTAAAATTCCTTTTCCAGAGCCGAAGTATCCAAGTCGAGTTTGCGGGGAAATCCAAAGAACGCAAAGTAATCGACGGGCGATGGCGGCTGCACTTTGCCGCACGAACCGCAAAAATGATGTGCGCGCATTTCTCCGCACGACCAGCAGGAGGGCGTTGCCTCCGAGTTGGCGTGAGGCGTTGCGCCAGGCGGCGCAACCAGCGACAATTTGGATTCCGCATTTGCCATAAACAATTCAGGGCGAGCGCTTCGCCCGCCCCACTCTTGATTCTTGGCAGACTTCCCACGGGCGAAGGCGCCCGCGCCGTACTCGCAAACTTATGAGAACGAACTGCCGCAACCGCAGGACTTCGTCGAGTTTGGGTTCACGAAAACGAAACCTTGTTGCATCAACGTTTCGTTGTAATCGAGAGTCATCCCGTGCAGATAGATGAATGATTTTGGGTCGACGAACACCCGCACGTCTCCGAACTGAAAGACTCGATCTCGTTCACGCGGATTTGAATCGAAACGGATGTTATAGCTCAATCCAGAACATCCGCCGCCTTGCACGCCCAAACGTAAGCCGCCAGCATCACCCGAGACATTTTCTTTCGCTATAGCGGAACGGATACGTCCAAGCGCCTTGTCAGTCACCTGAATGCCTTTAGCCGGAGCTTTCGGCGGCGCCGGTTTCTCGACCGCCTCGACCGTCGATTGCTCCGCCAGCGAGGCACGGTCTGCCGGCGATTGCTGCCCCTCGAATTTTACGGTCTGTTCCATTTTTAGCTCGATTTTAGCCCTGTTTAAGCGCTCGCCTCGAGAGACGCGGTTCGCCGTCTGTCTCGCCCCAAAGCGCGATGGCGACAAGCGGCGGTAGACGACAGGCGTATTTCATCTCGCTACCGTTCTCTACAAAAACTGCAGGAAATTATTGCGCTGCCTGTACCGTCTCTGGCTTCACGGATTCCTGCTTCTTACGCCAGTCGCCAATCGCCGCGCGGATCGCGTCTTCAGCTAGCACGGAGCAGTGGATCTTTACCGGAGGCAGGGCCAGTTCTTTGACGATCTCGGTGTTCTTGATCGCGAGCGCTTCGTCAATCGTTTTACCCTTGACCCATTCGGTCGCGAGCGAGGAAGATGCGATCGCGGAACCGCAGCCGAAGGTCTTGAACTTCGCGTCTTCAATGACGTTAGTCTGCGGGTTGACTTTGATCTGCAGCTTCATGACGTCGCCACATTCGGGAGCGCCTACCAAGCCGGTGCCCACGTCGGAATCTTTTTTATCCATGGAGCCGACGTTGCGTGGATTGTTGTAATGGTCGATTACTTTATCGCTGTATGACATTGGGTCTCCTTAAATGCGGCCCCTAAAGGGGGATTTTATTTCTCGGACTGCAGCATCGCTAAGCGATGCCCTTGATACGAATCTCTAATCCAAAAATCTATTCAGCTTGCAAATTCGGCACATCAACAAATTGCACGCATTAACAGCTTTAGAGCTCTTCTTTTAGTGCGCCTCTGCTGCCCACTTGACACTCTTTAAATCAACGCCTTCTTTCGCCATTTCGTAGAGCGGCGACAGCTCGCGCAGGCGGAGAACAGTTTCTACCAGGCGATCGCCGATGTAATCAACCTCCGCGTCGGTATTGAAGCGGCCAATACCGAAGCGTATTGAACTGTGCGCCAGATCATCTCCGGTTCCAAGAGCCTTCAGTACATATGATGGCTCAAGTGTCGCGGAGGTGCATGCCGAACCGCTAGAAACTGCAATGTCGTTGATGCCCATCAGGAGCGATTCCCCTTCGACATAGGCAAAGCTGATGTTGAGGTTGCCCGGCAACCGGTGCTCCTCGGAGCCGTTGACATAGACCTCATCGAGACGGCTCATAATGCTCTGCTTCAATCGATCGCGCATACCTGCCATCTTGCGCGATTCCTGTTCCATCTCTTGGTGCGCGATGGCGCAAGCCTTGCCGAGCCCGACGATGCCCGGGACGTTCAAAGTTCCGGAACGCATGCCACGCTCGTGGCCGCCTCCATCGATAAGGGGGACAACCTGCACGCGCGGATTCTTACGGCGCACGTAGAGAGCTCCAGCACCCTTTGGCCCGTAGAGCTTGTGCGCCGTGATGGAGGCAAGGTCGATATTCATCTTGTTTACATCGATCGGAACCTTGCCGATAGCCTGCACCGCGTCGGTGTGAAAGAGCACGCCTCGCTCGCGACAAAGCTTGCCGATTTCGGAGATCGGCTGCAGCACTCCAATCTCATTGTTTGCGGCCATGATTGTCACCAGAATCGTCTTGTCATCCATGGCGCGCTTCAGGTCGTCGAGATCAACCAATCCATCCTTTTGTACGGGCAGGTAGGTGACGCGGAAGCCGAGTTTCTCGAGATGCTTGCAAGTATCGAGAACGGCTTTATGCTCGGTTACCGCGGTGATGATGTGATTTCCTTTTTCGCGGTACATCTCCGCAACACCCTTGATTGCCAGGTTGTCGCTTTCGGTCGCGCCCGAGGTGAAAATGATTTCTTTTGGAGTTGCACCGATCAGTTTCGCAACGCGCTCACGCGAGAGCTCCACGGCCTCTTCAGCGGCCCATCCGAAAGGATGGTTGCGGCTGGCCGGATTACCAAAATTCTCCATGAAAAAGGGCAGCATTTCTTCGAGCACTCGCGGATCCATGGGAGTGGTCGCATGGTTGTCCATGTAGATCGGGAGTTTGATCCCTGCGGGGACATTGCGTTGACTGTAGTCCTGGTCGGTCTTCTTGCCGTTCGTGCTCATGTCACGGTCTCCTTAGTTCTGGGGCCCCAAACGGGGCAGATATTAATGTGCGGATGGCATTACAGCTAAAGCGATATCTTGAAACGAATCTTTTTTAAGCCTCGGTGAATCGAATCTGCACTACGAAATCGTTATGAGTTCCTGCCCCTTGAGCTCCGGTTTCTTGTGATCAAATTTCTTGCCTTCTGGCTTCTTGCCCTCTGGGTAGGCGGCATTGCTCTTGTTCACGCTAAAACTTTCAGGCTCTTCCTGCATTTGAGAAATTTTGATGTTTTTTAACACTTGCTCGATGCTTTCATTCACTTTTCGAAGCGGCTCTCGAATCGTGCAGCGCTCGCTCTGACCACATTCTCCCCGAACCGTGATGCATGATGTGATAAAGAGCGGCCCATCGATCGCTTTGATCACTTCAAATGCCGAGATCGTTTTGGGATCGGCCGTCAGCATATAGCCGCCGTTTACGCCATGCTGCGATCGGACCAACCCGACTTTCGCCAGGCGCTGCAGAATCTTGGCCAGAGCCTCCTGGGGAATCCCGTACGAGTCGGCAATATCTTTTGCGCTACAGGCACCCGCGGCGGCATTTTCTGCTAAATGCTTCATCGCCATCAGGCCGTAATCCGCTTTTTTGGTGAGTCTTAGCAATCAAGAGTTCCGCTTTTATGGTCCGGATGCAAATCCGACCGATTCAGTCGTACTTCGATTCTAGCGCCTTTTTGCAGAAGAGCGCAACTGCGGACAGCCAGTGGGGAAAATAGGTAGTCAAACGGTAACTTTATAAATCCAAATGCTTTAGGCGAACTCCGTGGATGGACCTGGGTGTCGATGGATTCTATGACGAAGCGCGTTTGGAGCGCGATGTAGTGCTTACCTGTGAGGGCCTCAAAACCAGCTGACAAATTTCGTCGGCAAAACCCTCATCGAGCTTGCGATGCCTAATCAGGAATCTCATATATATCGGCCCGTAAAGCGCGTCGAGCAAGAGGTCGAGATCGCTGTTTTTCGGCAACTCGCCTCGGTCGATTCCGCGTTGCAGCGTTCGATAGGCTTGCCTGCGACGCGGGAACAAGAAGCGCTCGCGAAAGGCTTCGATAAGCTCCGGATCTGACTGCCCTCCGGCAAGCAGCGCTGCGACAATCTTGCCGCGATCGGAGCGAAAAACGTGGATCAGACGCTTCATCTGCAGGCTCATATCACCGCAAACGTTGCCAGTGTCAGGGAATTGCAATTCTCGGTCTGCGCTTGCCGAGAACGCGTCGGCAACCAACGCGGCTTTCGTAGGCCACCAACGATAGACGGTTGTTTTGCCGACGCCCGCGTCCGCCGCAATGGCTTCGATAGTCAGGTGAGAAAATCCTCCTGCCTGCTTGAGAATCTTGATGGTGCTGCGCAAGATTGACTGGCGCGACTCTTCGCTGCGCGGACGTCCGGGGGCACGTCTTTCGGCGGTTCCGTTGTTTCCATTCACTCTGTTGCTTCTAGATGCGTCATTTCGGGCGTCCGCGAGATGTACCGACGTGACTTTATGGCCTTGCCGCATGAACTGAGTGTAATATAATTTAAATCCGAAACGTATTGTTTTGAATCTTATTTAATTCGACTGGCAACGTATTGGGGCACGCCGCAAAATATCCTGATCTAGCCCCGTGAGAACCTATGTGGATTGTTGCATTAGCGCTTCGCCGCCCATACACCTTCGTGGTGATGGCGATGCTCATCATTATTCTCACAATCGTCACCATACCGCGCACTCCGGTCGACATCTTTCCGGATATCAATATCCCGGTAGTCAGCGTGATCTGGAACTACAACGGATTTTCCC